>JACQBZ010000057.1 GCA_016194285.1 Nitrospirota bacterium
ATTTTCGGCCATGCTTCCTGGACCCGGTTTTCGCCCAGCACCGTTGCCCCGGCCGCCACGGCCTCCCGGATGCGATCGGTGGTCACCCCTTTGGTCACAACGACCAGCGTAATCCGGCTCGGATCACGACCCGACCGCTCCGCTGCGGCGACGATCCGTTCCCGAACCCACCGTAAGTTTGCAACGATTGATTCATCCATCACACCATCCGGCAGGGACACGGCACGGCTTGACCCGACATGGACTACACAACCCTCCCGATGAACGATCACGCGCCGATCACAATTCCGCTGATCATTCCACCGGACGAGTCACCGTCGCGTCGATACGAATAGAAACGTTCCGGATGACAAAAGGTGCAAGCGCCGGCCACGGTGATCGCTTCGGCCGAGACCCCGGAAGCCATCAGTTGGCGGACATTCAATCCCGCCAGGTCGAGCATCCCTTTGCCGTTCCCCTTTTCCGTGACCACCTCGCTCCAATACTCGAACCGTTCCCGAAGCGGTTTCAACACCGGTCCGTTCACTTCATAACAACAGGGCCCGATCGCCGGCCCGATTCCGACCCAAAGATTCCCGGGATCACTTCCAAAGGAAGACCGCATCGTCAGAACGGTCTTGGATGCGATCGCGTTAAGCGATCCTCGCCAGCCCGCATGCACGGCCGCGACGACCTTTTTGACCTCATCCCAAATCAAGATGGGCAGACAGTCGGCCGTTCGGACCGTGATCGCCAGCCCCGCCCGATTGGTGATCATGGCGTCCGCCTCTCGTTTCGGCCCCGATGGATCGGAAGTTCGGGCCGCGTCGATCACCCAGATGGAATCGCCGTGGACCTGGTGAACCGTTGCGATCCGATTCTTTTGGAGTCCAAAATGCCTCGCCAGAATTTCCATCGGACGAGGGCCGCGCAGACCAAACACCGCTCGCCAGGGTGGATCCCGGCCCGACCCCGGCAGTTCCACGGCGCGATGGCCCTCGATTTCGATGGCCTGAAACGAGGTGGCTGGCCGGTCAAGCATATTTATCCGATCGTCGGAGGACTCCAAAGGAGTCAGTCCGCCTGTTTCCGCAAAAAGGTCGGGACGTCCCATTCATCATCGACATTGAGCGCGCCCGGCGGATAACCGCTGTTCGCCACCTTGCGAAGAAACGCGGGCCGATCCAGGCTCTTCGATGGCACCGGTTTAGATGCCGTCGGTTTCACGGGCTCTTCCTGAACCAAGTCCTTCTCGAAACCGGTCGCGATGACGGTGACGATCACGTCGTCCTTCATCTGCTTGTTGATCACGGAGCCGAAGATAATGTTGGCCTCCGGATCGGCCGCCTCCTGAATGATCGTGGAGGCCTCACTCACCTCATGGAGGGACAACCCTTCGCCCCCGGTGATGTTCAGGAGCACACCCCGCGCCCCATGAATCCCGTCCTCTTCGAGCAAGGGACTGGAGATGGCCTTCTGAGCGGCCTCCACCGCACGATGATCACCCCGAGCGAATCCCATTCCCATCACGGCCCGCCCCATATGCGCCATCACGGTCCGAACATCCGCGAAATCCACATTAACCAAACCGGGCGTCGTCACGAGATCCGCAATCCCTTGGACCGCCTGGCGGAGCACATCATCCACGATCTTGAAGGATTTTGGCACGGACGCGGTTTTGTCCACGATCGACAGCAGCCGCTGGTTCGGAATCACGATCAGCGAATCGACCACCTGCTTCAGTTCGTTGATGCCGTCCTCGGCGCGACGCATCCGAAGCGCCCCCTCAAATTGAAACGGTTTGGTGACAACGGCTACCGTCAAGGCTCCCAGTTCCCGGGCGACGTTCGCGATAATGGGCGCCGCACCGGTCCCGGTCCCTCCCCCCATGCCGGCCGTCACAAAAACCATATCGGCCCCTTCCAGCACCTCCCGGATTCGCTGGGCGTCCTCCAGTGCGGCCTCTCGACCCACGTTGGGATCGGCCCCGGCCCCTAGCCCCTTGGTCAATCGGGCGCCCATCGGAAGGGTACAAGGCGCTTTTGACAGGCTCAACGCCTGGACATCGGTATTTGCCGAGATGAATTCAACCCCCGCAAACTTAGAGGCGATCATTGTGTTCACCGCATTACAACCGCTTCCCCCGACCCCGATTACTTTGATCTTGGCCGGTTTGATCTCGGCCTCTTCAAAAAGAATCATGCGCTACCTCCTTTTTTATGAATTAAAAAAACTCTTGAACCCATTCCCGCATCCGCCCGGCCACTTTGTAGAAGAGTCGGCGATCTCTGAACCGCCGCACCTCCCGTTCTCCTTGCGTCTTGAGAGCATACAGGATGAGTCCCACCCCCGTGGCGTACATCGGGTTATTCACAATGTCCGCCAAGCCGCCCACGTTGGTCGGAGCGCCCAGACGAACCGGCAGATCCAAGACCCGTTCGGCCACCTCGACCATTCCCCTCAGCGTGGCACTCCCCCCCGTGATCACCACGCCCGAGGCCACCCGCTCCTCATAACCCGTCCGCTTGATTTCTCGGGCCACCAGTCCGAAGATTTCTTCGGCCCTCGGCTCGATGATTTCGGACAGGATCTGCCGTGACAGGATCCGCGGCGGACGTCCCCCGACGCTGGGAACCTCGATCGTTTCATTCTCCTTCACCATCGAGGTCATCGCGCAGCCGTACTTGATCTTGATCTTCTCGGCCTCGGCCGCCGGCGTTCGAAGCCCGATCGCCACATCCCCCGTCAGATGATTCCCGCCGATCCCCAATACGGCGGTATGCCAGATTCCCCCGTCAACAAAGGTCGCGATATCGGTGGTTCCTCCTCCGATGTCCACCATCGTAACACCCAGATCCTTCTCCTCCGGGGTTAAAACCGCCTCGCTTGACGCCAGGGGCTGAAGAATGATGTCGACCACTTCAAGTCCGGCTCGGTTCACGCTCTTGATGATGTTCTGGGCCGAAGTGACCGCCCCGGTGATGATATGCACCTCCGCTTCCAAGCGGACGCCGGCCATTCCAAGAGGATCTTTGATCCCATCCTGATCGTCCACGATGAATTCCTGCGGCAGGACATGCAGGACTTCACGGTCCAGGGGTATCGCCACGGCCCGAGCGGCGTCGATGACGCGTTCCACATCCGCCTGAGTCACCTCCCTTTCTTTCACGGCGATCACGCCGCGGCTGTTGAAGCCCTTGATATGCCCACCGGCGATCCCGGCGTAAACGGACTGGATCTGGACCCCGGCCATGAGCTCGGCCTCCTCCACCGCCTTCTTGATCGACTCCACCGTACTCTCGATGTTCACCACCACTCCTTTTCGGAGTCCACGGGATGGACTGGTGCCGATGCCGATCACATCGATGCTGGGAAGGCCGTCCGACCGGGACAAGCCGTTGATCTCGCCGACGATGGCGCAGATCTTCGTCGTACCGATGTCAAGGCCTACGATGATGTTTTCTCGCTTCGCCAATTCCGATGACCTCCTTTCGGATGCCGCCCGCACCGCCGCGGGACCGGTCATTCACTGGGAACCCGTCGTCCACACTTCATCGGACAACCACCTGATCCGGAAATCGCAGATCGACTTCTCGGACCCTCTCATGCCGCCGCTCGATCTCGTTCTCGACCGATAGGAAGCGCCGCCACTTTTCACCAAAAAGCCCTTCTCCGAATCGAAGCCAGTATCCATGCCGCTGGACTCGGACGTCGTCCCATCGGCTGACTTCCAGATCCAGCCCTGGATCGGCAGATGAAGGCGCCGGGCGCAAAATTTCCAGAGCCGCGCCAAAGCGTTGGAGGGCTGCAGAGCCTCCATCCCGCAGGGAAGTGGCATCGACTCCATGAATGATGGGAAGCCGAGACCAGGGTTGGGGGATCTCCCCTCCGTTGGGCCATTCCTCCAATACCGTCCCGGTCTCATCCACAATGGCCTCGATCTGCCGACCGGACAGAACCGCAACAGGACGACGCGCGATCACCCGAACGGACAGGGTGTCCGGATATTCCTTGTGCAGGTTCACTTCCTTGATCCAGGGTTCGGCCAACAATGTCCCTTTCAGCGAAACCAGATCCAAATCAAGCAGACTGAATCCCGAAGTCGAACGGAGACGTTCGAGGACTTCGATCTTTTCCGGCCGTTCCCACCCCACGGTACGGACCTCCTGAAGTGCAAACAGGCTTGAATGCCTCACCCCGTCCGTCACGGCGTTCCACCCCCACAGTCCCGCCCCCACGACACCCACCAGTGGCAGGGCATATAAGCAAACCTTCGTGACGCGAAAAACCGGTCTGGCCCATTGAACCCCTTTTCCACGCATTCCGTCCAGCCGTTTTTTCGAAACCCCTTTCTTCTCCCTCCCCCGTGCGAGAGAGCGATTTAATTTTCTTCGGGAAAGATGGTATCGATACATCATCTTCGTGCCTTCATATCTGGGGGCCCGTGCGGTCTGCCTCCGGCGGATCCTCCGATGCCCCCAGACCCCGCGGTAGCCCCAGGCAAAGCCTGTGGGCTACCTTCCGATCGCCGATTGAACGATTTTGATCACCAACTGATCATAGGTGATCCCGACCGCCGCGGCCGCCTTGGGAAGGAGGCTCGTCTCGGTCATGCCGGGAACGGTATTGATCTCCAATACAAACGGTCGGCCGCTGCGATCAACACGAAAATCGACCCGAGTGCATCCCCGACAACCGATGATCTGATGGGTCTCGAGCGCCAGCGCCTGGACCCTTTGCGAGACCTCCTGCGGGAGACGGGCGGGCACAATGTATTCCGTCATCTCCTTTGTGTACTTCGCCCGGTAATCGTAAAAAGCCCCCTTGGGCACGATCTCAATCACCGGGAGCGGGGTTTCCTGCAAAATGCCCACCGTCGCCTCGTGACCCTCGATGTATTCTTCCACCAGGATCTCCTCGCCATGTCGGAAAGCCTCCCGATAGGCCGCCTCGAGAGAGGCCCGATCCCGAACGATCGTTATTCCGATGGTGGATCCCTCCGAACTGGGCTTCACAACCACCGGACCTTCGAACCCCACCGGGAATTCCCGAAACTCGGAGCCCGACAGACGCGCCGACCGAAGAACCGAGTATTTTGGAGTGGGTACGCCATGCGCCTTCAGGAGACACTTCGTCATCACCTTATTCATGCCGATGGCGCTGGCCAGTACACCCGACCCGGTATAGGGAATTCCCAGAATTTCGAGCAGCCCTTGAATCGCGCCGTCTTCCCCTCCGCGGCCGTGGAGGGCATTCACGACCAGCTCGATTTCCTCCTGCCGGAGCCGTTCGGCCACCGTTTCATCCAGATCGATCGCCACCACGGTGCAGCCTTGCCGACGGAGCGAGGCCTCCATGGCCCGGCCGCTTTTCAGAGAGATCTCACGTTCGGCCGACTTCCCGCCCATGAGGACGGCAATCTTTTTGTTCGTCAACATCGATCAACGATCCTGCCCCACGATCCGGAGTTCCAGTTCCAGGGTAATCCCCGTCTGCTCTTCGACGCGTTTTCCGATCAGCCGGATCAATTGCAAGACCTCTTTCGCCGTGGCCCGGCCGAGGTTGACAATAAAATTGGCATGTCGCTCGGAGACCTGCGCATCGCCGATGCGATGGCCCTTCAGTCCGACCTTTTCGACCAACTGGGCTGCGAAATGGCCGTTCGGGTTCTTGAAAATCGAGCCGGCATTGGGCAGGGTGAGGGGTTGAGTCGCCTTGCGCCGATCGATAAAGACCCGCATCCGCCGCTGGATCTCGGGCAGGCTCGACGGATGAAGTTGAAAAACCGCGGCGACGATCACGCCCTTCGGGATGCGAGACGATCGGTAGCCGAATTCCATCTCACTCCGGGTCACCGTGCGGATCGTTCCATCCGACTCCACGATTCGGATCGCGGTCAGCCGATCGGCGATCTCCCCCTCGCGTGTTCCGGCGTTCATGACGACGGCCCCTCCCACCGTTCCCGGAATGCCTTGAGCGAACTCCAGGCCGCTTAAACCCCGCTTCATGGCATGTCGAGCCAGGTTGGACAGAAGGACACCGCCTTCCGTGTCGATCTGCGTCGCGTTCAGATCCGTGATCTTCTCAAAATGGGAAAGTTTCACAACAATCCCCCGGATTCCACCGTCTCGGACCAGGAGGTTTGTTCCCCCCATGACGAAGATCGGCACGTTTTGTTCTCGGGCCTGTCGAACCAGACGCGCCAGCGCCTTCAGGTCTTTGGGCATCACCAGAACATCCGCCGGACCGCCGATCCGGAGCGTCGTATGCAGGCTCAACGCCTCCTGCCAACAAATCTCGCCATCGACCCCTTGGACCGCTTCGCGGAGCGTTTTTTCATCCGACGTTTTCATTTCGTCCCGTCTGACAAACGATGGAGTACGGCCTTCCCGATTTTCCAAACATCCCCGGCCCCGAGCGTCAGGATCATGTCGCCCGGCCGAACGACGGAGAGAAGCTGCTCCACAATCGCATCGTGTGTCGGAAGAAAGTGGACATCCTTGTGGCCGTGCTGCTTCACCTGGTCGTACAAACTCTGGCCCGTGATCCCCTCAACGGGCGCTTCACCGGCGGCATAAATCTCGGTGAGGATCAGGCGGTCGGCCTGATAGAAGGCCGTGCCAAACTCTTTGAGCAAGTCCCGCGTACGCGAGTACCGGTGCGGCTGAAAGATCACCAACAGTCGCCGGTTAAAGCCGGCTTTCGCCGCCGACAGCGTCGCCTTGATCTCGGTGGGGTGATGACCGTAGTCGTCCACGATCATGACCCCGCGCCTCTCGCCCACCAGATGGAACCGGCGCTCCACACCGGCGAACTCGGCCAGCGCCTTTTGGATGGCATCGAGACCCACCTCCAGTTCCATTCCGACCGCGATCGCCGCCAGGGCGTTATAGACGTTGTGCAGTCCCGGAAGGGCCAGACGGAAACGTCCCAGCTTCTTATGACGGAAATGAACCGCGAACTCCGATTCCCAGCCCTTGAGCTCCACCTCGCCGCCCACCAGATCGGCCTGCGTCGTCATCCCGTAGGTCACATACCGGACATGCAGTTGCGGGATGATCTGCTGAATCGGCTCCTGATCCAAACAAACCACGGCCAATCCATAGAAGGGCACCTTGTTCAAGAAATCCAGGAAGGCCCGTTGGATCTGGTCCAAATCCCGGTAGAAATCGAGATGCTCCCGGTCGATCGTCGTTACAACGGCAATGGTCGGGGAAAGCCGCAAGAACGACCCGTCGCTCTCGTCCGCCTCGGCCACCAGCAATTCACCCTGGCCCAGTTTGGCATGACTCCCAAACCGGTTGAGCTTGCCGCCGATCACGGCCGTCGGGTCCAGCCCGCCTTCTGCAAGGACCGAGGCCACCAGCGACGTCGTCGTGGTCTTGCCATGCGCGCCGGCGATCGCGACGCCGTATTTGAGCCGCATCAGCTCGGCCAACATCGCGGCCCGCGGGATCACGGGAATCAGGCGTTCCCGGGCTGCCAGAACCTCCGGATTCTGTAGCGAGACGGCGGAGGAAACCACCACCACCTGGGCCTGACCCAAATTCGATGGATGATGTCCGATGAAGATCTTGCCGCCCATCCCCTCCAGACGCTTGACGGTCTCGGAATAGGACAAGTCGGATCCCGTCACGCGATATCCCATATTCAGCAAAACCTCGGCGATCCCGCTCATCCCGGCTCCCCCGATGCCCACAAAATGGATCTGCTGAATTTTACGAAACATATTGTCACCGTGCATGCAGATTATGCACTGATCAGTTGCAAGCAATCGTTCACGATCTTCTCGGCCGCGTCCGGACGTCCCAACCGGCGGCTCTGCTCCGACATCCGTTCCAGACGGGCCGGCTGGGCCAGCAAGGCCGTAATCGTCTTGGCCAGCCGTTCTCCCGTCAGATCCCGCTCCAGAATCAGCTCCGCCGCTCCTCCTCCGGCCAGAGCCCGGGCGTTTTTTTCCTGATGACCGTGGGTCGCAAAGGGAAACGGGATCAGGATGGCCGGGAGACCGCAGGCGGTCAACTCGGCCACGGTCGTCGCACCGGAACGGCAGATGACCAGATCGGCCGTGCGGTAGGCCTCCGAGACCGGCGACAGAAACGGCGTGACCACGGCGTTGAATCCCCTTTCAGAATATCCCTTTCTTAGCCATTCGGCATCCTTCTCCCCCGATTGGTGGATGATCCGGATCTCCGCCTTCAATGCGTCCAATCCGGTTAAGGCTTCGATCATGACGCGATTGAGGGCCCGGGATCCCTGACTGCCCCCCATCACCAGCAGCGTCGCTTTTCGGGATTTCTCGGAGGGTCGATCACCCGCCGAAAGGATGTCCCGGCGGACCGGGTTCCCGAAAACGCGGATCGATCCGGGCGCCGCCCGATCCTTAAACCAGTGCTGAGTCTCTTCAAACGACAGATAGATCCGATCCACCCACGGCCCGAAAAGTCGGTTGGTCAGGCCCGGCACCGCATTGGGTTCCACCAGAACACGAGGCAATCGCATCACGCCGGCCATCGCCACCACCGGGCCGGAGGCATATCCGCCCACGCCGATCACGAGATCGGGACGGACTTCTCTCAAAATCCTCCAGGATCGCCAGAGACCCGCCGGCAGTTGCAACAAGGTTTTAATCTTGCGCAATCCTTTCTGCCCGACCCAACCCCCGATGGGGATGAGTCGAAGATCGAATCCTTCCCGGGGAATGATTTTCGTCTCAAGCCCTCGGGCGGTTCCAATGAACAGGATCCCGGTGCCGGGTCGCTGTCGCTGAAATTCGTGCGCCAGTGCAACCCCCGGGAAGAGATGACCGCCCGTTCCACCGCCCGCAATCACGATGCGCACCCCGCTATGTCTCCCGCAGCCCGCGCCCGCCTGTCCGGCGGGCAGGTTCACGCCGACCGGACCCGACGCTTGCTTTGGTTCTCCATCCGGACCGGATCCTCTCACGCGACAGGACCGATCGCTCGACCGAGGCGGTCCTCGAAATATTCCAGAGGATGCCGACCGCCGTCAAATTGGCGACGAGCGAAGACCCGCCGTAACTCAAGAAAGGCAGCGTCAGGCCTTTGGTCGGCAGCAGACCGGTCACCACGGCCATATTGACCATGGCCTGGACAATGATCATCATCGTGAGCCCGAAGGCCAGATGACGTCCGAAGGGATCGGGAGCCTTCAGACTAATCGACAGTCCCCGCCAGGCCAGCATCCCGAACAGGACCAGAACGCTCAGGGTCCCCAGCAACCCCAGCTCCTCGCCGATCACGGCAAATATAAAATCGGTATGCGGATAAGGAAGAAAGAACAGTTTTTGCCGTCCCTCTCCCAACCCCATTCCGACCGGTCCGCCGCCGCCCAGCGCCAAAAAAGACTGGATCATTTGAAATCCCGTGTCGGTCGGGTCCCGCCACGGATCCAGAAAGGCCATCCACCGTTGGCGTCGGTAACCGATCTTCATGATCATGGCATACAGGACCGGCGCCGCAAGCAGCCCCATCACCCAGAGATGACGCCACCTCGCACCGCCAATGAACAGCATGAGACCGGCCACCAGGCCCAACACGGCGGCTGTTCCCAGATCCGACTCTCCCATGATCAAGGCCAACAGAACGCCGATCACGATCATCGGAGGCAGAAAATCCCGAAAAAAGTCGTCCAGACGGTTCCGCTTTTTCATTAAATACCGCGCAAGGTAGATGACGGCGCAAAGACGCGCCGCCTCCGAGGGTTGAAGGGTCAACGGTCCCAACCGAAACCAGCGACGGGATCCGTTCAGCTCAATGCCGATGCCCGGGATGAGAACCAACCCCAGCAGAATCACCGTCATCAGGACCAACGGCAAGGCCATTCGGTTCCAAACCTCGTACGGGACATGCGATACAATCCCCAGGGCGATCAATCCAACGGCGGCCCAAAGAATCTGCCGCTTGAAGAAAAAAAGGGAGTCGCCGTACTGGCGGCCGGCCAAAACGGCGCTGGCGCTGTAGATCATCACCAAGCCGGTCACCATCAATAAAAGAGTCAGCAGGATCAATGAGCGGTCGCCCCGGGCCTTGTCCATCTTTATAGCCGGTTCACGGCCTCCTTAAAACGACGTCCCCGGTCCTCAAAATCCCGGAACATGTCAAAACTGCTGCAGGCCGGTGATAGAAGCACGACGTCTCCCGAAACCGCCTCCCGAGCGGCCCGTTCCACGGCCTCTTCAAGACTTTTGACCTCTACGAAGGGCAAGAGGTCTCCCCAAGCCGCCCGGAGGGTCGGGCGGGCCTCGCCGATCATGAGGGCCAATTTCACCCGGTGTCGTATGAGATCCCGAAGAAGACTAAACTCTCCTCCTTTATCCCGACCGCCCGCAATCAGCACAATGGGCTCCGAAAAGGCTTCCAAGGCCTTGGCCAGTGCCGCGACGGTGGTCGCCTTGGAATCATTGACGTACAGCACCCCATTCCGTCGTCGAACCGGTTCAAGCCGGTGCTCAAGGCCTTTGAATCCCTTCACGGCCTCCCGGATTCGATCCGGGGCACAACCGCAAACGATCCCGACGGCCGAAGCGGCCAGGACGTTCTCGATGTTGTGGGACCCCTGCAAAGGGATCGCTTCCTGGCGGAGGATCTCGACCCGGTCCGAAGGAGCTGATGCGCCGACCGAAACCACCCGGCCCGAATTCAGATACACCCCCGGCTCCGGCCTAGGGCTTCGGCTGATGAAGACCCGTCTCGATCGGATCGAGTCGGCCCACTTGAGGACCAACGGGTCATCGGCATTGACGACAGCCACATCATCCGCGGTCTGATTTTCAAAAATTCTCATCTTGGCCGCCAGATACTCCTCAAGGCCTCGATAGCGATCCAGATGGTTGGGCGTGACATTGAGCAGCGCCGCCACCCGAGGCCGAAACGTCCGGATGGTTTCAAGTTGAAAACTGCTGACCTCCACAACGATCCAATCCCATTTGGTCCGTTCCAGAACGGCTTCGCACACCGGCCGGCCCAGATTCCCCCCGATAAAGACTCGGTGACCGGCGGCTTTCAAGATTTCACCCGTCAGCGCGGTGGTGGTGCTCTTTCCGTTGGTTCCGGTGATCGCCACAATCGGGGCCTTCGCGAAACTGAAGCCCAGCTCGATCTCGCCGATCACCGGCACGCCCCGTGCCTTCGCCGCTTGAATCGCCTCCACGCTTTCGAGCGAAATCCCGGGGCTCATCACGATCAGATCCGCATCCTGAAATGCCGTTTCAGGATGTCCTCCGATCTGATATCGAACTGAGCACTCTTTTAATGCCGTTAAGGGTCCTTCTAATTCGGCGGGCGACCGACGGTCCGTCACCGTCACCCGCGCCCCCCGTTGGATCAACAAGCGCGTCGCGGCCTGACCGCTCCGTCCCAGGCCCACAACCGTGACCCTTCTGCCATCGACTTCCAGCGCCATCCGATCACCTCAGCTTCAAGGTGCTCAGACTCAGAAGCGCCATCACGATGGCGATGATCCAGAACCGGATCACCACCTTGGGCTCCGCCCACCCTTTGAGTTCAAAGTGATGATGCAACGGCGCCATCAAGAAGATCCGTTTGGCCCGTATCTTAAAAGACCCCACCTGCAGGATGACCGACAGGGCCTCGATCACAAACAACCCGCCGACGAACAGAAGAAGAAATTCATGCTTGGTGATCACGGCCACGGTACCCAACATTCCCCCAAGCGGCAAAGAGCCGACGTCGCCCATGAACACGGAGGCCGGATAACTGTTAAACCATAGGAATCCCAGACAGGCACCGAAAAGCGCGCCGCAAATCACGGCCAGCTCCCCGGCCCCTTCGATGTAGGGGATCAAAAGGTAATCGGCGAAGACGCGGTGGCCGGTCACGTAGGTCACGATGGTATAGGCCACGGCTGCAACGGCCACCGGCCCGGTGGCCAGGCCGTCCAGGCCGTCCGTCAGATTCACGGCGTTCGAGGCCCCCACGATCACCAACACGGCAAAGGGAAGATAAAGCCATCCAAGATCGGGATGAATATTTTTAAAGAACGGGAGACTCAGTAGCGTCGAATAATTCAACGCGCCGTAAAGGATGCCCACAATCCCAGCGGCCACGACCGTCTGGCCCGCCAGTTTGTACCTCGGCCATAATCCCCCCGAATGTTTTTTCACGAACTTGAGATAGTCATCCAGAAAACCGATCAGGCCAAACAGCACCAGCGACAAAACGAGCAGCCAGACATAGGGACTCTGGAGATCGGCCCAGAGCCACGTGGCCCCCAACACGGCCACCAGAATGAGGAGGCCGCCCATCGTCGGCGTCCCGGCCTTGGAAAGATGGGTCTGCGGACCGTCGTTGCGGATTTGCTGTCCGATCTGGGATCGCTGCAGCTGCCGAATCACCCAAGGACCGATGACAAAACAGATCAGAAAAGCGGTCAGAACAGCGTAGCTCGTCCGAAATGTGATGTATCGGAAGACATTAAAAAAAGGGTGATTCGCATGGAATGAATACAAAAGTTGATACAACATGGTTCCCTACCGCTTGATCGAAAGATGGTCTAAGATTCGTTCCATCCGCATACCCCGCGAACCTTTCAGCAAAATCACGTCGCCGTTTTCGGTCATTTCTTTCAAGGTCTGCGCCACCTGCGACGGTTCCTGACAGACCCTCACACGATTCCGGTCCAATCCCTGAGCCCGGGCCTCTTCCGCAATGACCGCCGCGAGGTTTCCCAGGGTGATGAGAACGTGGATTCCAAATGAAGCGACCGCTCGACCGATCTGTCGATGCGCATCGGCCGCAGCCGCACCCAGTTCCAGCATGTCGCCCAACACCGCGATCCGCCGGCCGTGACCGACGAAACGGCTCAATGTTTCCAGGGCGGCCTGTACGGAAGCCGGATTCGCATTATAGACGTCATTCAGGATGGTCCGTCCCTCCCAGAAAATCAATTCCGAGCGCATGGCGACCGGCCGGAACGCCTCAAGCCCGCGCTTGATTTCTTCCGGCTCGCAGCCCAAGACCAGACCCGCGGCGGCCGCAGCCGCGGCGTTCAGAACATTATGGCGACCGACCGTCGGCAGGTTGATCGGAATTCTTATTCGATCGGATCCGACGGAGCTTTGCATCTCCTTTCCGGTGCGTCCCGATCCGCGACCGGACCGCGCCGCGGATCGCCCGATTCCAAAAATGGAAGGATCCCAGCTCAAGACTATCCGGGTCAGCGAATCGGTCTCCTGGATCTCTTCGGCAGAAACAGCCGCGTCAGGGCCCAACCCAAATGTCACGACACGGCCGGGGGCACGGGATCGAAGATAGGCGTAAAACGGATCATCCCGATTGAGAATAGCCACCCCTTCCGATGGGGAAAGCGCACCCAACAGTTCGGCCTTGGCGGAGGCCACCGCATCCAGGCTGCCCAGTGTTTCGAGATGGGTCGGGCCGATGTTGGTAACCAACCCCACTCGCGGAATCGCCACCTCGCACAGCCGCCGCAGCTCCCCGGCCCGGCTGATTCCCATCTCCAGAACAGCGGCCTGATGGCGCGCGGTTAAACGGAGCAGCGTGAGTGGAACCCCGATCTGGTTATTGAAGTTCCCTTCGTTTTTTAACGTGACGTACCGCTCGGTCAAAATTCCCGCCGTCATCTCTTTGGTCGTGGTCTTGCCGTTGCTGCCGGTCACGGCGATCACGGGCAGCGACCACCGCTGCCGGTGAAACCGCGAAAGCTCCTGCAACGCCGTAAGGGTGTCTGTTACGCCGATGAGGATTTTGCCGCGGAGCAGTGTCTCCTCTTCCGCGGTTTTCGGAATACGGTGGGCCGATACGTTCACCACCACCCCACAGGCTCCGCGCCCCAGCGCATCGTAGACGAACTGGTGCCCGTCAAACCGTTCCCCCCGGATCGCAAGGAACAGTTCTCCCGGCCGGATCGTTCTCGAATCGATGGAGAGCCCCGGAACGGTCTGGGCGGGATCACCCCGAATCAACCGTCCGCCGGTCGCCGACACGATCTCGGTCGCTGTAAACAATGTCTCCATTCCAATCGCCTCAAGACCCACGCACGCGACCTCCCGATCGACGCCTTTTCATCCAGTCGCTGGCAACCCGTCGATCGTTGAACGGGATCATCCGATCGCCGACGATCTGGTATTCCTCATGGCCTTTGCCGGCCAAAACGACGGTGTCTCCCGGCCGAGCCAGACCTAAGGCCCGCTCGATCGCTTCCTGGCGGTCCACGATCGTCATCACCTGAACGGGATCTTTTTTCAGAGCCGAACCCTCCCGCACACCGGCCTCCACCTCTTTCATAATCCCGACGGGATCCTCGCTGCGGGGATTATCGGAAGTGATCACGACTACGTCGCTGTACCGGGCCGCGACCCGACCCATGGGGGCGCGCTTTCCCCGATCCCGGTCACCCCCGCAGCCGAAGACCGTCATGATCCGTCCCGAGGTTAATTCGGCCAACGCACGAAGCAATCGGTCCAGGGCGTCTTCGGTATGAGCAAAGTCGACGATCACCTTGAACCCCTGCGCTGAATCGAGGCGTTCGAATCGACCCGGCACGCCCGACAGGGACTCAATTCCCTGTTGAATTCGATCCGACGGAATTTCCAGATGGAGAGCCACTCCGATCGCCGCCAAAAGGTTATAGACATTGTACCGCCCCACCAGGCTGGATCGGACGGGAAAGGATCCCGCCGGCGTAACGGCCGTGAAGGTCAATCCATCCAAACTGCAGCGGAGATCTCTCGCGGTCAGATCCGCTTGACGGTCCAGGCCGTATGTCCAAACCGGCGCCGTGACGGATTCGATCAACCGACGCCCCCAAACATCATCCTGGTTGATGACCGCCCGCTTGGGGAACGTCTTCCGCGATGAGGAGGTCAGACTCAAGAACAGCTTACGCTTGGATTCAAAATATCCCTCCATGGTGTGATGAAAATCCAGGTGATCCTGGGTCAGGTTGGTGAAGACCGCCACGTCGAATTCGCATCCGTCGACCCGATTGAGCGTCAACGCGTGTGAGGAAACCTCCATCACCACATATCCGGCCCCTTTTTCGACCAACCGGGCCAACAACCCCTGCAGGATGTGGGATTCGGGCGTGGTGTGTGTCGAAGGCATCACCTCTCCCGCCAGATCGTAGGCCACGGTACCCAATAACCCGGTGCCGCAACCGGCCGATTGGAGAATGCTTCGGATCACATAGGTCACGGTTGTTTTGCCGTTGGTACCGGTCACCCCGATGACGCGAAGACGCGACGAGGGATAGCCGTGGAACCGTTCCGCCAGGCGCGCCAGGGCGACTCGAGAGTCCCTCACCTGGATGACCGGAACCTCCCCCTTCAACGCGGGCGGCAACGTGGATTCCTCGATCACGACGGCCACGGCGCCCCCTTCCAGCGCTTCCTTGAGAAAGGCATGACCGTTGGAATGTTGGCCGCGCAGGGCGACAAATAAACTGCCGGGCCTGACCTGTCGGGAATCCGATACCACGTGATGAATCTCCGGCGGCCGGTTTTCGTCTTGCGTAATGAAGCGCGACTCCGGGATCGCCTCCAACAACCTATCCAATCGCATGGTCTCCATGAATACGACCGCGTCTAGCCGGCCGAGGTCAACACAATCCGCTCCTGCGACCGCGGCGGTACCCCAAGGTATCTCAAAACCTGCTCGGCGATATTCCTGAATACGGGCGCCGCCACGGTGCCCCCCCAGGCCAGGCCCTTGGGATTATCCACCACGACCAGCACCACAATCCGGGGGTCTTCCGCGGGCACGATGCCAACGAAGGAACTGACCGTGTCCTGCATCGAATATTGCCTCGTCACCGGATCGATCTTCTGGGCCGTTCCCGTTTTGCCTGCAACCCGATAACCGGGAATGGTCGCCTTCTCGCCCGTGCCGCGTTTCGAAACCGTTCCCTCCAAGATATTCATCATCTGCCCGGCGGTTTCGGGAGACACGGTATGCCGTCTGACTTCGGGGAAGAACGTCTGAACCACATGGCCGTTCGCATCCCGGATCTCCGAGACGAGATGCGGGCGCATAAGCATGCCTCCATTGGCAATCGAGGAAACGGCCGTGACGATTTGAAGAGGCGTGACGGCCACCTCCTGGCCGATCGCGATCGAGGCCAACGAGCGCCCCGACCAATAACGCGGCTCTTTGATCATTCCGGGCGATTCGCCTTCAAGATCGATCCCGGACTTTTCACCGAACCCAAAGGCACGACTGTACCGGTACAATCGCTCCTCATCCATCCGCGTTGCGATTTTGATCATACCAATGTTGCTGGATTTTTGGATCACCTCACGAAACGTCAGGTAGCCTTCCTTTTCGTGATCCCGGATAACCCCGCCGGCGATCGCCATTCTCCCTTCTTCACAGTAAAAAATGTCGTCCGGATTGGCCACATGCTCCTCCAGCGCCGCGGAGGCCGTAATGATTTTATAGGTCGAGCCCGGTTCGTAGGGGTCGGTCACGGCTCGGTTTCGCCATAACTCGGGATGCTGTGATTCAACGCGGTTGGGGTTGAACTCCGGACGAACGGCCATCGCCAGGATCTCACCCGTTTTAGGATCCATCACGATCACGGAGGCGTCATCCGCCAGGGTCTGCTCCATCACGGCATCCAGTTCGGTTTCGGCGATATGCTGGATCACTTCATCAATCGTCAGCACCATGTCTTTTCCTCGAGAAGGCGCGAAGTAATCCAACCCCTTCTGGAAAATCGGATGGCCGAACGCATCACGCTCCACAACCGCCCATCCCTTCTCTCCTTGAAGCAGTTTGTTGTAGGCTCGCTCGATGCCTTCGAGCCCTTGATTATCCACCCCGGCGAACCCTAAAAGATGGCCCATCAGATTTCGTTTAGGATAGAAGCGTTGACTTTCGTTTAAAATGCCGACGCCTTCAATTCCCAGCTCCATGACGCTTTGGGCCACGGCGGGGCTGACTTTGCGTTCGATCCAGACGAAATTCTTATTGCCTTCCAGACGTTTTAATATCGACCGGTAATCGGATCGCAGAACGCGGCCAAGTTCGGGCGCCACCGCTTTACGATTGGAGATCAAAGAGGGAATCGCATAGAGGGAAGGAACTTCCACGTTGGTGGCCAGGATTCGACCTTTCCGGTCGAAAATGGTTCCACGTTCCCCTTCCAAGGTAACGCTTTTCTCATGCTGTCGTTCGGCGCGTTTCGACAGTTCAGTGGCCTCCACAACCTGCAACGTACACAACCGAACGATGACACCCAGAAATCCGATCGCCACAAGAGCGCCGGCGATAATGATTCGGCCTGTTGAACCGCTCAATAATCTCATGAGCCTTTCTTCGCGACCTGTATCCGTGTCATGGTATCGGGAGATGAACCGGATGGCAAACCTTTTTCAACCAGGACGACCTGCCCCTCTTCCGGTTTGACCATCCCGAGTTTCGTGATCGCGATTCGTTCGATGCGATCCAGGGCCGAAAGTGTCTCGACTTCGACAAGGAGTTGCTTGTGAATCTGCTGCATCTCCTTCTGTTTTTGTTGGGCCTGTTCAACTTCATATCCCATGGTCACAATATGAACATGCTGCCAGATATCCAGGAGGATCACAACGAAAAAAGCCGTCCCAATCATCATGCGCCGCAGCGTCAGCATACCGTCCCCGAAACGTTCAGAGCCGGCGCGTCCGGAATCCGTTCCACCGCACGGAGTTTGGCACTCCTGGAACGTGGATTTATCCGAATCTCGTCCGGACCGGGAACAACGGGCTTCTTGGTGATCACTCGAATTCGCTCCGGCTCGGCCCGGACCAATGCCTTAAAGGTCCTTTTAACGATTCGGTCCTCCAGAGAATGAAACGAGATGACGCACAATCTCCCGCCGCCGTTCAGAAATGATGCGGCATTGGACAATCCGCCGGTCAACTGATCCAGTTCCTGATTCACGGCGATTCTCAAGGCCTGAAAGGTTCGGGTGGCCGGATGAATCCGCTGCGCTCGGCCCGACCGGGGAACCGCTCGGCGGATCAGGTCGGCAAGCTGGAGGGTTCGGGTGACCGGCGTTTTTTGACGTTCATGGACAATGGTCCGGGCGATGCGTCGTGCCCACCGTTCCTCGCCGTATTCAAACAGGATCTGAAGGAGTTGAGGTTCGGGAAGGGAATTCACCAACGCCGCAGCCGTGACGGACGACCTCCGATCCATGCGCATATCGAGGGGACCGTCTTTTTGAAAACTGAATCCCCGTTCGGAATCCATCAATTGCAATGTGGACACACCCAAATCCATCAGGATTCCATCAGCCCCCTGAACGCCCAGAGTTTTCAGAAGCGTTCCGAGGTTTTTAAAACCGTCGTGCAAAAGCCGCACTCGGGTCCCGTATCGTTTTAACCGCTCTCCTGCTCTTCGAACCGCCTCCTCATCTCGGTCGATCCCGAAGAGCAAACCGTCCGGCGCCGTCGCCTCCAGGATCGCCTCGGCATGGCCCCCTCCCCCCAAGGTGCAGTCCACCCAAATTCCATGGGGCCGTAACCGAAGGGCCTGGATCACCTCATCTTTAAGAACCGGGATATGGTAAAAATCTTCGTCCGTGGTTAAAGACCGAGACCGGACAATGCCGCGCCGATCTTCTCGGAGTTTTTCGGCATCTGGGATTCTTTCTCTTTCCATCGCTTGGCATCCCAGATTTCAATCTTGTTGAAGATTCCCAGCATCACGATCTCTTTCGTAATCCGGGCATACTCCCGGAGTGTCGGTGAAAGCAGAATCCTTCCCTGTCGGTCCAGCGGACATTCGACCGCACCGGAGTAGAAGAACCGAAGCCAGTCTTTCACCTCTTGCTGCATGGCCGGGATCGTCTTGACTTTCTCCTGCATGATCCGCCATTCTTCAACGGGATAGGCCACGAGGCATTGGTCGAGGTCGGTGGTCACAATCAGCTTCTCCTCGTAACGCTCGGCCAGGGTTTCGCGGAACTTGATCGGAATGCTGACCCGGCCTTTCGAGTCCACCGTGTGCTGAAACCGACCAAGGAACATCGCTTCCCCGCTTCTCCATTTTATCCCACTTTATCCCACTTGCAGCCACAAGTATACACCACGCGGGTTTCTTGTCAAGAAAAAAAACGATTAGATTATGGAATTTATTATCAAATCGGATCAGATACTATATTTGGGGTAAATGGGCGCCGGGCCCCCGATCTGTAGTCTGGCAGGGGGGAATTTAAATACAAGGAGATTATATAAACTCGGTGAGAATTTTCATAATCGACCAAGCGATAACAGCGCAAGCCGGTAGTGTCAATACCCATGCAATCACAATGTTCCATCCTACCCCCCATCGGACGGCGGAGAACCGTCGGGAGGCGCCGACACCCATAATGGACGACGTGATCACATGCGTGGTGCTGATCGGAAGCCCCAGATGGGAGGCCACTTCGATCACGGTCGCGGCCGAGGTCTCGGCGGCAAATCCATGAATCGGCTTCAGGGAAACCAGTCGCATTCCCAATGTCCTGATGATCCTCCATCCACCGATCGCCGTTCCAATCCCCATGGCCACCGCTGCACAAAGGATCACCCAGAAAGGAACATGAAAATCCTTAAGGCCGTAGAAGCTCACCAGCGACATCGTAATGATTCCCATCGTCTTCTGTGCGTCATTATTTCCATGGCTGAAGGCCATGTAGGCGGCCGAAAATAACTGGAGACTTCGAAAGATGTTGGTTACCCTGGACGGAACCGTTTTTGAAAAAATCCACATGAGAAGAACCATCAAGACAAAACCAAAAAGGAATCCGATAAACGGTGAGAAGATAATCGCCAGCAGGACCTTCTGGGTACCGGACCAGAGCACCACCTTCGTCCCGGCTGTGGCGATACCGGCCCCCACAATGCTGGCCATGAGGGCATGGCTGGAACTGGTCGGGAGACCGAAGTACCAGGTGATGAGGTTCCAAACCGTGGCCGAGAGAAGGGCCGAGATCACCGTCAGCTGTGTCACCGCCGCCGGCAGGACCAACCCCGCCCCGACCATTTTCGCGACGGCCGTTCCGGCCAGGGCCCCGGCCAGGTTCAAAACAGCCGCCATGACGATCGCGGTGCGCGGCGACAGCACCCGCGTTGAAACCGATGTCGCAATCGCATTGGCGGCGTCATGGAAGCCGTTGATGGCATCAAAGATCAGGGCCAGGAGAATGACGAGCACCAGCAGGAAGATCGATTCTTGCACGCGGACAACCTCGAGACCGGGCCGATCAGGAATTTTTCAAGACGACGTTTTCCAAGATATTGGCCACATCCTCGCAACGGTCAGTGGCTTCTTCCAGATGTTCATAAATTTCTTTCCATTTTAAAATCATAATCGGATCCCGTTCGTTATCAAAAAGCGCCGCAACCGCGTCGCGCGAGATCCGGTCGGCCTCGTTTTCAAGCCGATTGATCTCGATACAATACGGCTTCACGTTCCCGACCGCTTTTAACAAGCCGACCCCCTTGACGATCTCCTCGGCCGATTTGAAAATGACGTCGGCCAATCGACGCGCCGTCTCCGTCGGCGTCTTAATCTTGTACATGATCATACGGTCCGAAACCGCTTCGATGAGGTCCAGCACATCGTCCAAGGCGCTGGATAAGGCATAGATGTCCTCACGGTCGATCGGGGTGATAAAGGTCTGGTTCAGTTTATGGACAATATCGTGAGTGATCGTATCCCCTTGATGTTCAACCTGCAAGATGGCCTCGGCCTGTTTTTCAGGATCCCGATACGTCTCCATCATTTCCTTGAGGAGATGCGCCCCGCGATGAATATTCTGGGCGGCGGCTTCAAACATTTCAAAGAACTTCTCTTCCCTCGGAATTAATCGGAACATTGTATTCCCTCGTCATGGTTTTCAGCCGGGTCAGGACAAAACAGCAAGGATCACGGGCTTGGATTGGGACCAAACTTCTTGACAGTATTGGTCATTTTCTGTTAAGTTGATAGATCTTTGGTGGTGCATTTATACTCGAATCATTGTATAGAGTCAAGGGGTTGTTTCGGATAATCAGTTATGCGGATTAAAATCAACGGCAAGGCTGAGGAAATAGAAGCGAAAACGGTCCTGGAACTACTCCGGGCGAAAGAGATCGAGCCCCAGATGGTCTCGGTTGAGCTGAATTCAACCATCGTCGACCGGGAGGCCTACTCCACCACATCACTGAACGAGGGCGATCGGCTGGAGTTTCTTTTCTTTATGGGCGGAGGCGAAGGACGGCAGTCATGACAGGTCAATGGCACGACGACATTTCACGGTTGATCGGTCACACGCCGATGGTCCGACTCAATCGTTTGAGCCCTCCGGACGGGGCCACCGTTTTTGCAAAGGTGGAATTCTTCAATCCCGGCGGCAGCGTGAAGGACCGGATCTGCCTGAACATGATCAATGAGGCCGAACGGCAGGGTCGGCTGAAGCCCGGCACCACCATGGTCGAGCCGACCAGCGGCAACACCGGCATCGGCCTGGCCATGATCGCGGCCGTGCGCGGGTACAAGTTGATCCTCGTCATGCCGGAGAGTATGAGCATGGAGCGGGCCAGTCTCCTGTCTTCGTACGGCGCCCAGCTGGTGCTGACGCCGGCATGGGAAGGAATGCGTGGATCGATTCGGGAAGCGGAGCAGCTTCTTGAACAGAATCCGACTTACTTTATGCCGGATCAATTTTCCAATCCGGCCAATCCGGAGATACACCGCGAGACAACGGCGGTCGAGATCTGGGAGTCCATGAACGGGAGGATCGACGCCTTCGTGGCGGGGGTCGGAACGGGCGGCACGATTACGGGCGTCGGTGAAGTGCTGAAGTCCCGCCTGCCTCAGGTTCAGATCGTCGCGGTGGAGCCTTCGGCATCGGCCGTTCTGTCCGGAAACGAACCGGGACCTCACAAAATCCAGGGCATCGGGGCCGGCTTCATTCCCAAGGTGCTGAATCGAAGCATTATCGACAAGATCGTCACGGTGACGGATGATGAAGCCTACCGCACCGCAAAACTTCTGGCTCGTGAAGAAGGCCTGCTGGTGGGGATTTCTTCGGGAGCGAATGTCTTTGCCGCCCAAAAAATCGCCAAGGCCCTCGGCCCGGGGAAGCAGGTCGTGACAATCCTGCCCGATACGGGCGAACGGTATATCAGCATCGAGAAGTATTTTAACATTTAATCGTAGATACCCAGCGCGCAAAGCGCGCGAGAGGGGGAGGCTCCAAAGGCTTTTCATTTGGAGGGGGCGACGCAAGCCCCTATAAATATGGAATTCAACGACGAACAGATTCAACGTTACAGCCGACACATTATCCTTCCCGAAGTCGGCGGGAAGGGGCAGAAGCGGATCTGTCAGGCCAAGATCTTGATTATCGGCGCCGGCGGTTTGGGCTCTCCGGCCGCCCTGTATCTGGCCGCCGCGGGGGTGGGAACGATCGGGATCATCGACGGTGATGTGGTCGATCTTTCGAATCTTCACCGACAGGTTCTTCATCACACGTCGGATGTGGCCCATCCAAAAGTATTCTCGGCCCGCGATAAAATGCTCGCGATCAACCCGGACGTGAAGGTCGTGACGTATTATGAACGGCTCACGGCCGTGAACGCTCTTTCCATTTTGAACGCCTATGACATCATCCTGGACGGAACGGATAATTTTCCGGCTAAATTCCTGATCAACGATGCAAGCTTTTTTGCGAAAAAGCCGCTGATCCATGGCGGGATCCTCCGTTTTGATGGACAGATTATTACCATCCGTCCGGGTCAGAGTGCCTGTTACCGTTGCATCCACCGCCAGCCGCCGCCGAACGGTCTCATCCCCACGTGTCAGGAGGCCGGGGTGCTGGGCGTCTTGGCCGGCGTGATCGGAACGATTCAGGCAACCGAGGCGCTGAAACTCATCCTGGGTATCGGCCACCCCTTGACCGACCGGTGGCTTATCTACAACGCGCTGACCGCCCAGTTTCGAACCGCCCGGGTCAAACGCCAGACCCATTGCCCTCTCTGTGGCGATCGACCGACGATCACCGAACTGATCGAGTACGACCAGGCGGTCTGCGAGATTTAAATCGAGGAGATCCGTAGGGGCGACCGGCCGGTCGCCCGTACACGAAATACCATGACCAAGATCAAAGGTCTGAAATGTCGCGAATGTAGGAAAGAGTATCCGGCCGAGCCGCTCCATGTCTGCGAGTTTTGCTTCGGTCCGCTCGAGGTGAACTATAATTACGACGAGATTCGCGGAATGATCTCGCGGGAGACGATCGCGCAGGGACCGAAAAGTCTGTGGCGTTACGCCGCCCTTCTGCCGATTGAGGGCCCCCCGACCGTCGGGCTACACGGCGGCCTGACCCCGATGGTCAAGGCCAACAACTTGGCGCGCGTTCTTGGACTTGAGGCGCTGTATCTTAAGAACGACACGGTGAATCATCCGACCCTTTCCTTCAAGGACCGCGTTGTGGCTGTGGCCCTCACCCGGGCGAAGGAATTGGGTTTCGACACGGTCGCCTGCGCCTCGACCGGGAACCTGGCCAATTCCGTGTCGGCCCATGCGGCGCAGGCCGGACTGAAAAATCGCCTCCGAATACGCCTGGGCTTTCGTGAACATCAACATCCGACCGTACTATGCGGAGGGATCCAAGACCCTGGCCTACGAAACGGCCGAACAACTCGGATGGCGGAGCCCCGACCATGTGGTCGTCCCGATCGCCTCCGGGTCGTTGCTGACCAAGATATGGAAAGGGCTGAAGGAGTTCGAGCAGTTGGGACTGATCCCGTCGGTTAAGACGCGGGTCAACGGTGCTCAGGCGGAGGGTTGTTCCCCCGTGGCCGAGGCCTTCAAAGCCAAACGGGACTTTATCAAGCCGGTGAAGCCTCAGACCATCGCCAAGTCGTTGGCGATCGGAAATCCGGCCGACGGGTATTACGCCTTGAAAACCGCGAAAGAGACCGGAGGATCGATCGAGACGGCCACCGACCCGGAAATCGTCAAGGGCATCACCCTGCTGGCCGAGACCGAAGGAATCTTCGCCGAAACCGCCGGCGGGGTTACCGTCGCGGTCTTAAAGAAATTGGTGGAGCAGGGCGTGATCCGCAAAGGGGATGTGACGGTGGCCTACATCACGGGTCACG
>JACQBZ010000058.1 GCA_016194285.1 Nitrospirota bacterium
AGACGAAATAAAAAAACGGATGGATCATCGGGAAAAGAATTTTCTGTCCCTCACCCGAAAACTGATTTATGAAAATCACTCCAGTCCTTATCGACGGCTGCTTCAATGGGCCGGATGTGATTACAAAGACATCGAAGACAGTGTGAAGGCCAAAGGCTTAGAACAGACACTTGAAATTTTACGGGACAACGGTGTGTATATCACACTGGAAGAATTTAAATCGAAAGTTCCCATTTCCCGCAAAGGGCTGACGATCGAAACCCGCCAAACGGATTTTGAAAACCCTTTTCTCATGGGCGGCGCCCTTCAAGGATCAACAAGTGGAAGTCGCTCAAAGAGTTCCCCCGTCAAGCGGAATTGGAATTTCATCGCCGAAGAGGCGGCCAATGAAATGATCCTTTATAAAATTCATGGCATGGCCCGCGCCCCGTTGGCGTTGTGGTTACCCGCTCTTCCGAGAATGGCAGGGACGCACAATCTTTTGATGAATGTTAAGTATCGCCGACCGCCTGAAAGATGGTTTTCTCACACTAAAACCAACTCGCTTCGAATCCCCCTAATCGATCGTTTGGCTCTCGAATATATCCTGTGGTGTTGTCGTCACTTTGGTATCGAGGTGCCCCGACCGGAATTTACGGACATCCGAAGCGCCGTCACGGTGGCCGAATGGATGGAGAAAACGAGAAAGAATAAAGGACCCTGCGTCGTGAGAACCTACACAAGTTCCGCGGTACGTCTTGTTCAAGCGGCTATTGACCACGGCATCGATATCAGTGGAAACGTGATATTGACGGGCGGCGAACCGCTGACGGAAGCACGATGCCGATTTATTGAATCCGCGGGCGTCAAGGTATTTTCCCGCTATTCGGCCGCAGAAACAGGATCGATCGGCGCATCCTGTGATAATCTCAACGGCCCGGATGACATGCATGTTTATGTAGACCGGCTCGCTATTATTCAAAGACATCGTAAAACGGCGATTGGGGAAGCCGAAGTCAACAGCTTCTTGTTTACCTCTTTATCGGCCCATTTGGGAAGAGTCTTACTTAATGCGGAGTTGGGTGATTTTGGTAAGATAACCATCAAACCGTGTGATTGTTTATTTGGGGAGCTCGGCATGAATGTTCATGTTTCAGAGGTCCTCAGTCATGACAAACTGACTTGTGAAGGGATGACGTTGGTTGGTTTTGAACTGGATGAGATCGTCGGTAAAATGATCGCAAATATCGGTGGGGGTCCGGATGACTATCAGTTCTGGGAAACCCAAGATGGTGGGGGGCTAAGCAAGCTCGTCGTAGCGATTAGTCCAGCGATTCACAATCTGGACGAAAACGATTTCATCGAGAACCTGTTTGAGAAGCTTCAGAGTAAGAGCCTCGGCGGTCATTTAATGTCTCAAATCTGGAGACAAGCAGATACCTTGCAGGTTGTTCGAGCCTATCCCGAACTAACCCAGGGATATAAGTTTCTAAAAATTATAAAAAATCCTCAAAAGACCCTTTTTTAATTTCCTGGCTGCTCCGTCGAGGTGACCATTGATGATTACCTCTGTTCGGTCCTTCTCTTTGAAGGGCCCTTCTGACGACCAAACCAACGGCCCGAGAAACCGCTTGAGAGGATCGGCTACGAAAATGATTCGTACGGTGTGCTGTGTCGGTTGACGATATCGACGATATCGGGAGGATACGTGTTCTCCATGAGGTGGATATAATCTTCATGAGTTCCGTGAGAGACACCGAGATAACGCGCCGCGGGCAGAAGTTGGCTCTGGTTGGGCAGGGGGAGTTCATATTTTTTCCAAATCTCATACCGATTACGCATGAGTAAAATGTAGAAGTCCAATGGAACCGGGGGCTGTTCGTGATTTTTGACGATGTACGAGTTCGGTTCGCGCCGCCATTGATTGAAGCGGGGTATCACCCCATGGGCCATGAGAAACTCGATTCCCTCGGTCGTGGAGTCGACCGCTTCCTTGACCGTTTTGAATCCGTGGGGCTGCGCCATTTCAATACCGCAGACAAATATGGGCTTGACGGCCCCTTCACCAAACACGTCCACGGAATCCAACAGCCACTTCACCCAGTTATCCCAGCCGACGCGCTGCGCTTTTCCGGGGGCAATCCATTCGAACAGCCGTTTGTCCCACACCTCGAGGTTGGCGTGGTGTGAATCCAATCCGATGGAGCGGTACCATTTGAGAATCTCTTTCGGCTTCGCGTTGGTTTGAAGATTAATGAAACGTCGAGGGCCGCCCCACTTCACCGCCTCCACGTATTCTCCGTAGAACTCGTCCTCCGTCTTCCCACGAAGCGTCTCTTTGATGGTGCCACCCGTAATCAGAAAGCTGAGCGGCACCGAATAGCCGTCCTGTTCCAGAACTTCCCTTCCAATCTCGTCGGCCACCGCGGCGACGAAATCGAGCCGCTTCACGGGCGCCGTCAGCGTGAAGTCCTTGGACTGGCTCATCTGTCGAGCGTTCCAATTGATATCGCAGAATTTGCACTCCTCATCGGGCCCCCAGTACTGACAGTTGCGAAATACGGTGATGAAGAAGCCGAATGCGATAATCTCATGGTACAGGGTCCCGTCGGGAAAAGCCTTTTTGTAATATTCGGGAGCCCGTTCATAACGTACGTCCGAGATCACCTGGCCATTCGCGGTGAGAACCAGTTTCACATCGACGACGTCGATGACATAGGGTGAGTCCGGGGAAAGGCTCGTTTGAACCATCACGGGCCGGAGCCCGTACATTCCCCCCAGGACAACGAAATGCTCGGGGACCTTTCGGCTCTCTTTGCGTTTCAGGTCGGCCATCGGCACAAAGTCGTATGAGAAGAGCCGGTACGACTTAATGAGAGATCCCTGGGTGACCGCCAGCGCGGCATCCGTAAACCAGTGGCCCAAACGCAGAAGATCTATCTTGAGAATGACCTCTCGGGGCGCGTCGGGATATTTCCGGAAGTAATTCTCAAGGACTCGTGTCCTGGGCGTTTCGGTCGCGTCGGCCTGTGCCATGTTTCATGCCTTTATGGGTAGGTGGATTAACATCCCGCCTGCTCGAAGAGTTCCTTCACCCGGTTTCGAATCGGACTATAGCGCGAATGGCCCATCTCGATATACTCTGATCGAAATGAAGCCCCGTCCTGGTATTTGTTTACTTCTTGGGGAAGTTCTATGATCCGGTTTTCGGCCGGATCTCGGATGACGCCCATGGGATCTTCGCCGGCCTGTACTTTCTCGAGCTGCTCAAGAAGCAACCGGCGGAAAAGCACAACTCCCTCGTCTGAACTTCCAAGAGTCTCTCGCGTCCGGTCGGCGATCGGCCCCTGGGTGACCCATGTCATAATATCCTGTCCATCAACAAAGTCAAGAATAAACTCGCCCCGTTCGTCTTTCCAGGGTACTTCGAAAAGCGGAACGGACTCCTGCGGCGGAATCTCGACGTCGGAGTTCGGCTTATAGCAGGAGTACCAGACATGCCATGTATGGGTGTCATCGACGGGCACCCGGACCTGAAAACAGGAAACCCCTTGTGTGCCCACCCGAAGCATTGCCGGAAACACAACGGGGTGACCCACTTTCCAGTCATCGTCTTCTTCCGTCCCCCCTTCCAGAACACGGCGCTTGATGATTCCGTATCGAAAGGTATCGAACCCGACTTTCACGTGGCGCTTTCGATAGTGGCGAGGATCTCTGGCTCCTTTTTTCTTGTGAACGAAGGCCAGATGATGTCCGTGCAGCCATTCGACGTGGTGGGGATCCATGCTGTTTTCCATAATTTGCAACCAATTACAGGGGATCAGCGTGTGCCCGATGTCACGGAGGACCCCATTCCATAGAAAGAGATCATAATGCGGCAGAAGCGGTGCCGGCTCGGGACCCAGGTATGCGAAGAGAAGGCCTCCAAGTGCCTCCACACGATAGGCCTTCGCTTTGACTCGGTTCATGAGCTTGGCGCGCCGTGGTTCGGCCGGCATGTCGAGGCAATGGCCGGAGGCATCAAACAGCCACCCGTGGTAAGCGCAACGAATACAGTCATCCTCAACAGAGCCGTATACCAGCGAGGCGCCTCGATGCGGACAATTTTCCTGCAGCAGGCCATATGGGCCGCCATGATTGCGAAACAAAACCAGATCCTCCCCCAGAAGACGAACCTTCTTGGTCGGTCTGTCATCCAATTCGCACGTGGCCGCAACCGGAAACCAGTACCGTCTTAGCAACTCGCCCATCGGCGTCCCCGGACCCACCCGTGTCAACACGTCCTGTTGTTTCGAATTCAACATGGCTCACCCTGTCCGCTTTAGGAAGCGGACAAATTCAATTCGATACCATTACAACTTCCGACAAACCAGCTCTCCCTTGCCAATCGGCAGGAGCACCGCGTCCACCCTTTCATCGGCCATGACTTTTTCACAAAATGGATCAAGAATCGCTCGGTGACTGATCATGTTATCACAGACTAAGATCCCGCCCCGGACCATGTTTGGAATAACTGTTTCATAGTAATCTCCGTACTCCTGCTTGTCGGCATCAAGGAAACAAAACGATACGTTTTTCTCGTGCCGCAGGTATTCTTTAGCATCCCCGACCACCATCTCAATCAGGGATTCGACCCCCGCGGCCTTGAAGGTTTCCCGGGCCCGTTGGGCTTTTTTTTCCTGCCGCTCGAAGGTTTTAATTTTGTCTCCTCTCCCCTGGAAAGCGAGCGCCAACCACAGCGTGGAATACCCGCCGCTTGTCCCCACTTCAATAAATGCCCCGGGGGGTGCCGTGGCGGCCAACAAGGCGATGAACTTCCCTGTTTCCGGAGGGATGGCGCAGAGTCTTTGCGGGGCGGGTAGCCCCATCCGTCTCTCTGATGCATCGATCGATTCCAAATAATGCATTCGATCCGAGATTTCTTGTTTGATATTGTGGAACATGATGTGTGAATACCCCCTAGAATATGCCCTAAGATACCGACTTTTAATAAATCAGTCTATCGCAATGTCTTTGGGGATGTCAATCCACAATCCCGGACTCCGGACGGTCTTCCGCGTATTGACAGAAGGCTTCGAGAGGACTACTATAAGGGGGCATTGTTCGCTCAGCTTCAACCATGACTATGGCCAAAAAGGTTCCCTCACAAGAATTCGTGGACTTGGGCGATCGGCGGGTCCTGGCCGACGAATTAAAGAAATCCGTCCAGATCTGTCACAAGGACGGCCGCTACGTCGCCGTCCTGTGCATCATCGTGTGCGGCATCGACGCCTTCGCGAGCGGCCACAAAAACTTCACGGCCCATAAAAGGGATTACCTAAAAATCCTGGAAAAACACTTTCCCGTCCTGTCTAAAAAACTCGGGGCGCAAAAATTCTACAACACGTACCGGCATGGAATGGTCCATCACTTCCATCCGATGAAGGGATATATCCTGAGCCAGGATTACGACCTCGATGGGCAGTACGTCGCGGAACTGGAAATCGAAGGGAGACCGGAGCCGTCCATCTCGATCAACATGGACCGACTTATCCATGATTTCATCCAGCTCTGCGATTACGTCATTTCCGGCCATCCGCTTCCCTGACCTCCTTTCTTTTATTTCCCAAGCAGCCCTTTGAGGCTCTTGATCGCTCCCGAGGCCGCCTTTTCGGCGTGGCCGCCGATCTCTTTGGCCTTCTCCTGGGCCGTGCCGAGCTCCGGCTTCAGGGTCGTTCCGGCCGATGCGACGGCCCGGCCGATATCGTCCTGGATCGCCGCAAAAACGCGGGCCGAGACCTCCTTGAGTGTCGCCCCTTTCGAGCCCGATCCGATATCCTTGAGCTCAATGTCCGGAAGGGAAACGTCGACCGCCTTCCCTTTCATGAACGCGGCGCTCAGCCGCACCCGCCCATTTTTTACGATGAGTCGATTGATCTGAAATTTTCTCTGGGCGCGCTCGTCCTCTTTTGCGGTCTGCGGCGACGGCTGGTTCGGAGCGGCCGACCCGAACGCTTCAACATTCTTCTGAATCTGATCGATGTTGCTTCCGGACCGGCCGCGCTCATACGTCACCTCGGGACCATCGATCTCAAGCTCGTCGATCACGACCCGGTCCGAGAAGATCGACCCGATATTCAGGCGGATTCGAGTGTCGGCCAGCTTGAGCGCGCTTTCGGTCTGAAAGCCTTCGGGGTTTCCGATGATCATTCCATTGATCCGGCCCTGCCCCGATAAAAGCGATACCCGAACACGGTCCAGCGTCACGGCCGTCCGGGTGATCCGGGGCCCGACGTTTTCGAGGCCCGCCTTAATCATCGAATCGAGCCACAGGCCGGCGATTGCAATCAGGAGCGCCAGAGTAAGGATACCGATCAGTCCGATCTTGAACACGAGTTTCATGTTCCCCCCATGGCGCGGATGAGATAGATCTTAATAAGAATGACTATATCATTATATACACTATATACACTGCGGCATTCAAGAAACACGAAAAGAAAATATTCCATCGGATCCCGTTCTTACAAGTCGGCCACTGAGCCGTTAGCGATCGCTGTAAAGCGTCTGCTGTTCGGCGGGATAGCGGACGTGAAGGCCCTCGATCTTCGCAAACGAGGTCAGGCGGTGGGGCTCGGCCTTGGATGGACTCATGATATGCATCGCGGGGATCCCGCGGGCAAGCAGTGCGTCGGCGATGAGGGAGCGGTGGCATCGCCAGTAAACGGCCTCGGCGCACAGGATCGCGGTTTTCTTCTTCGCGGCCAGCCGCAATAATTCTTGTAACCCTTCTTCAAACTCCTCCGTCTCCATATAATCCGCAAATCCGCGGAAGCTGCTGTTCCGCCAGGCGAGGTTCCGCGAGTCCTTTCGAGGCTTGCGCAGGCCGCCGAGCCGGGGAAGCAGCGTGTAATGAACTCCGGCACTCTTCAGAAACGGCCCGAGCGCATCGGCGTTGAACTGCGGGTTGTGGCGCGAGCGGGAGATCGTTCGCACGTCGGCCACGCACCGAATCCCGTGCGCCTTGAGGATTTCTAAAAAAGCCTCCAGCGATCGATTGGAATGGCCGAGGGTGTAGATCGTGGTTTCCATTTTCATCACCCAATGCAGGGCAACCACATAGGGTTGTCCCTACAATTTCGATCTTACCAGTAACACCGGCACCGCATTCCTTATTATAATAATCCCAGGCCGTTCCGATGTCGAGCGTTTACAGGATAACGCCTTGCCTTTTTCGAAGCGGTTGGGTATAGTCCATCGCAACCGGGAGGCGAGACGTTGGAATATCTTACGGCACCGGACATCGACGAAGAGATCGCGCGGATCACCCGATCGCTTGAGATGGATCACATCCAGCCCGGGCGCGTCCGGGTGATCCGGAGCCGCGGGACAAAAAGCCGCCGGATTCTGGCCCGCTGCCACGGCCTGCCCAAGGCGCTCCAGACCGGGCTCGCCCTTCCGGCCCATTACGTGATCGAGCTCGTCTCCGAAAATTACGACCGCCTCTCCGAAGCCGAACAGACCAAAACCCTGATCCACGAGCTCCTCCATATCCCGCGCATCTTCGGCGGGGGTTTTCGAAACCATGACTACGTCCGAGACCGCCGGGTGAATCAGCTCTACGAACAATATATGAGAAAAACAAACAGTTCGGCTGGATGATCTAATGAAGGCCTCTTCTTTGTATGGCCAAATCCATCGTCCTGTCAGCCTTTGAAATTGATCCCGCGGAAGAGACGGTAGCGCTGCACATCAATTCCGTTTCGGAAAACCGGAAAGTCCTCTAACGGTTCCACCTTGTCAAAGCGGTGCATCATTTCGTCAATTTCCCAACCTTGCCCAACGACTAATATAGCGTTCTGTCCGACATAGCCTTCCGGGTGGTTCCAAAAGCAAGGTTGATGAGAGGAATACAAGCCAGCCTCGCCACAAAAAAAAGGAGTGCACAAAACCAAGCCCAGGTCAAAATCCTTTTTTTTCACGTTCGAGGTAACGTCCTTCCACTTCTCCACGCGCCGGCTATAATGGCGGCTTTCACTAAGGCGTTCCACGAAGATAAATTGGATTGGAATAAATCCAGGCATATGCCTGGTCGATCAAAAAGGGGGATCGCCGGTGGAGCTCGACTTCTATCCGGTACACCCCTTCCTCCTTTGCCTCGAAGACGAGGGGGGTTGTTGAAGAGTCGGCAACCAGCAGGCCATCCTTGAATAACTTGATTCGGTAGGATTCCGGGTGGAACTGTTCGCCGAGTGAGGCTGTCAGGGTCACTGGACCTTTTTTGGTCAGCTCATCTCCCATGAGAACTCGCTCGCCGCTCCCCGTGGTTCCTTGAAAAAGAAAACCTGTCGGATCTCCCAGGAGATCCATGGCGAAATAGAGATGTCCCTCTCTTATGGCATCATATAGCATTTTCCTGTCATGGGCCAGATCACCCTTAAAAGGCTCCCGTAAGAGAACATGGTTGCTGGCGAGACGCATGACCCTTTGTGGAGGGGGAAACTTGATATGGTAACGCTTTCGAATGCGGAACTGGCCATGGATGTCCGCGGAGTAGATCCCCACCACCCTCTCCGTCTGGGTTTGTTCATCCCACTTTTCCAAAACATCCTGGGGTCTCTGATAAAGATTGAGAAAGGCATAGGAGGGATTCAGAGGATAGGTCATCAGACTCCAGAGGAGAGTGAGACTGTTTGCCTTCTGCCAAAAGAAAGCGGCGTCGATAATTTCCATCCCTGTCACCCCTGTTGTTCCCCAATTTACCCATCCTGATCGGGGATGCAGCGGATGAGAAATAAAAGCCATCCCTCCTTGTTGCCGGACCTCGTCCACAACGGCCTGGGGCTCTCTATCCTTTCCCTTGACCGTCTTGGAGATTCCCAAAGCCAAGGTGTACTCCCCGTCCATGCCGATCTCCTCACCGCTCAAAAAAAGGAGATGATCATACCATCCCTCCTTTTGATCGATCAACGGCTGAAGGGTGTTATGGTCCGTGGAGATCAGAAAATCAATCCCGAGGCGGTTGCCTGTTGCGGCGACCTCCTCCACAGTCCCTGCTCCGTCCGAATAGGTGGTGTGAACATGAATCAAACCCTTGTAATCGTAGAGAGGCGTTGCATGAGCGCCGGCCCTGGACGCCGGCATCGGAAAGGAATAAGTGGCTATCCGGAAACCGACAATCAACAAAAGAACTGCCAAAAAGAGATAAAGGTTTCGACGTCTCATCTGCCTCCTTTTTATTTCCTGAGCTAACCATGCCGATCCGATTTCGCTGCGAGCGCGTTATTTCCTTCAGCATATTCATGACATTGTTGCCAGTCATCGGCATACTGATTCCGGATTTTATCCAACCGCTCTTTCGAAATCAACTCTTCGTTTGGCAGCCAGGCCTCGGGTAACAACAAAGACGGGTAGAGAATCGAATAAAGAACGAGCGAGCGCGAGCGCTTCTGAATCCAGTGCCAAGCCCTCGGCCCGGAAAATTGCTGCACCGGAGAAAATAGATGCCGGCTTACGCTTCTGAGAACCTTGAGTTGTTTGTCGGCATACGACGTGTGAAAGGGATTCAATGAGATCTGGTTCTTATCATAATCCACGCCGCAGTATCGGGCAATCTTGTCCACGAATGCTTTGGGATCGGCCTTCAGTTCCTCATAGAAAAGAACCAGCGGCTTTTGATGAAAATACTTCTCCAGAATAAGCAGTTTTGGAAGGAAATAGAGATCGCTTTGCTTCCAGTATCCCTGATCCTGTTCGAGGTCGAAGAACGCTTCGAAGGGCAACCCGAAACCGTTTTTCACACGGCGGCGGTACTGCGAAGCGATCCATGCATCGTGTCGGCGCAGTACGATCATCGGATGGGCCTGCGGATAGACTGCCGCAAAACGGCTCACCTCCCTTTCCAGTTGCCGGTCGAACTCGCGTGAAACGAGGACCTTCGGATGCTGCGATTGGTTGATGATCGAAGCATAACGATGATACCACGTGTTCTTCACATAATAAATCCCGCGAAAATTGGGAAACACCTTATACTGCAGCCACGTGGTTGCGGTTTTGGCCAGCCCGACATGAAAGAAGATCTGTTTTTCGCGAGAAGCGGTGTTAAAATCCATCAAATGACCTTAAAAAGTCACTGCGCTTTGAAATATCTATTCACCACCCATCATAAGGCCGAACGCTAAAAAAAGCAAAAGACTCCCGCTGACGATCGCTAAAAGGCCTTCTCCGAACAGGGATCGCCTTCCGAAACGGGAAGACGCCAGTTGAACTGCGCCCAATAAATCCGCAACGAATCCAAAACCGAATCTGGATCCAACCTCGGCTGAGGGGTCACGGTGCGATCCATTCCGACCGGTAAAAGGTCCGTTACCATTGAAGCGCCGTCCCGGCCAGAACTTCCGCCGCCCCCGAAGGGGAAAGACCCCACGCCCCCTGCAGGTTCAGCGGCAGTTTGTGAAAAAGGAGATAGGTCACCCCGGCCGAGACCGTACCGTACACGTGCGGGCTCCAACCTCCGGCGGCGTCATATCCCAAATGAAAACTCCAATCGGGCGTCGGACGGAATCCAAGCCCAACTTCCCCGTCGATAAATGCCTTCACGGCAAACTGTTGATAAAGGTAGCCCGGCAGAGGGACGTTGAAGTCATCCTCCTGAAGGGATCCGACGGTCGTGGACCAGAACCGGGCCGAACGGGAATCGGCCCCCTCGCGCGCCACCAACCCGAAGGTGGCTGATGGAGACAGCGGGTGATACCACTCTTCGACGCCCTGGACCGTCGCGACCGCCTTCTCCGGCTCCGACGCGAATCCATGAAACTGGAGGGTGGAAAAGGAAAAAAACAGCCGGGTACCGTCCGTCGGTTCATCCCATTTCGTCCGTTGGGTTCGGTCCTGTTCGAACTGAATCAATTCCATCGTTTTCTGCCCCGTCTCCTTGACGTCGCCGTCCAATTTCCCAGAAACCCATTCGGCGCCGGCCCGAATATTCCCAATCGGGTTTCTTTTCACGATTCCCCCTCCCATCCCCAGTCCCCGAAACCGGGTCTCGGTAAGCCGACCGGTTTGTTCCGACAGATGATAGAAGTAAGGATATTCCGCAATGAAAACGATATAGGGATTTACCGACGCGGGTAACTCAAAGGTTAACCGGCCGCCGTCCGACTCCACCAATGCGTCCACGAAGGTGAGCCGGGGTGTCTTTAATACAAAATCTTTTTCCCACGAAAGAAGCCCCAATCGCTGCAAATGGTCTCCCTTCCGACTCTCGATCCATTCTCCGCCCAGAAGGACGGTTTGCAGATTCGAGGAGTTGTCACTTCCATCCGGTCGAGTCGAACTGTTTTCATGTGGATACCCGAAATAGGGAGTCGGGGCCCCGTACAGCTCTCTCGGCACGACGATCATGCCACCGAGGATGAAGACAAGAACCCCTGCGATTCTTCTCAACGATTTGACTCCCCGCCTTAATTCGGATAGGCTACTTGAATACGCGCCGCAACGCCGTCCGATGGAAAATGAAAGAGCCCTCATCCTTGATTTTGACCATTCTGTCCTGCCGCTCGCCGGTGCCCGCACCGTTGCGATGAACGAATGGCAAGGGGTGATCCGTTACGGTTGCTCTCTCGCCGACCTGGAACGCCTCGAAGCCGCCTTGGAGACAAAAATTGACGATGGACCCCGATTGTCTTTCTTGGGAAGCGGAGATTTTCATCACGTCAGTTATCTAATGATCAAGCGGTTGCATTCAAAAGGATCGTTCCAGGTCGTCGTCTTCGACAACCATCCCGACAATATGCGCTTCCCGTGGGGCATCCATTGCGGGTCCTGGGTCCATCACGTCTGCCGGCTGCCGTTTGTCTCCCGGGTGACCGTCATCGGAATCACGTCCGGCGATATCCGGGGTTACCATCTTTTCGAAAACCATCTCCGTTCACTTTTCACCGGGAAACTTACCTATCTCTGTCTTGCGCCGGTTCCGCCGCTGGCC
>JACQBZ010000068.1 GCA_016194285.1 Nitrospirota bacterium
GGAGCGGTCGGGTCGTGATCCGAGCCGGATTACGCTGGTCGTTGTGACCAAAGGGGTGACCACCGATCGCATCCGGGAGGCCGTGGCGGCCGGGGCAACGGTGCTGGGCGAAAACCGGGTCCAGGAAGCATGGCCGAAAATGAAGGCCCTTGAGGGAACGATCCGGTGGCATCTGATCGGCCACCTCCAAAGGAATAAAGTGAAGCAGGCCATCAATCGGTTTGATCTGATCCATTCGTTGGACAGTCTGGAACTGGCCCATGAGATTGAACAACGGGCCGAACAGGCCGGAATTCGACAACGGGTACTGATTCAGGTGAATGTGTCCCGCGAGCCCAGTAAGCATGGAGTTTTTCCGGAAGCGGCGGACGTTTTGGTTCGGGAGACAGCGGCCCTGCCGCATCTTGCGTTGGAAGGATTGATGACGATTCCACCGCCGTCCATCGATCCGCAACAGTCAAGAGTCTATTTTCGGTGGCTGTGTGAAAAAATGGAAGCGCTAAGACAAGCCGGACTGCCCGCTCGCGAACTGTCGATGGGAATGTCCGCCGATTTTGAAGTGGCCATCGAGGAAGGGGCGACCCTGATTCGTGTCGGAACCGCGATTTTCGGTCCGAGGGGAAAGACGGAGGGGATGGAGGGAGGACCGGAATAGAAATGTTTATCGCCGCCAACCTGATCACGGCCGTTGCAGAGGTGATCAGCCTCATTCTATATTTCTATATGTGGGTGATCATTATCCGGGCCCTGGTCTCCTGGGTGAATCCGGATCCCTATAACCCGATCGTCCAGTTCCTGTACAAAGTCACGGAGCCGGTGCTGCATCCCATCCGTCGGCTCATGCCGGTGTATAATATGGGTATTGATCTTTCACCCTTGATCGTGATTCTCAGTCGAGCCGCTCTGCCTGTCCAAGCGCGGGGTGTGGGGGCATCGGAGGACGTTTTTGTTGTTCATCCGCACGGGCCCCCACATACAATAAGGAGGGGGATGGAATGAAGATTACACCGTTAGATATTCAACAGGCCGGGTTCAAGGTCCGGATGCGCGGCTACGACCGGCAGGAAGTGGATAGTTTCCTCGACGCGATCACCGAAGATTACGAAGCGCTGGTCCGGGAAAACAATGCCGAGGAAATGAAGCACGTGGCCCAGAAGGACGCGGATCTGGTCATGAAGGAAGCAGAGCTGAAAGCGGAGGAAATGATCCATACGGCCCGTGAAGAAATGGCCGCGATTAAACGAGAAATCCTCGACCTTCAAAAACAGAGGGTCGTGTTTTTGGAGAAAGTCCGATCCATGATCAAGATCTTCCAACGGGTTGTGGAACTTGAGGATCGTGAAGAAGAAAAAACAGGGAAAAAAGACCGATCGGAAGAGGAAAGGGATGACAATGTCCGCCTTTTAAAACCCAAGACGTAAAAGTGAAAATGCAGACGGGTCATGGAGGTGACAATGCATTATGATGTGTACATCACCCAAAAAGACCGGCTCTATTTGGCCATGGTTCCGGCACTGCCCGGCTGTACCGCTCTCGGACGTTCGGAGGACGAGGTTTTGGGTAACGTTCGGGACGTGATCGAAGGGTATTTGCGTTTACTGCAGATGCAGCGAAAGCCGTTTCCCAGCGTCAAGGTGGTGAAGATACACCATGCCCGATATTCCACCGCTCGATCTTCGTGAAACGAAAGAGGGGGTCGTTCTTCGGGTTTCGGTCAAACCCAAGGCTTTCCGGGAGGAGGTCGTCGGGTTCCATGACGGGGCGCTTCGCCTGCGTCTGACGGCTCCTCCGACGAGAGGAGCCGCGAACGAGGCCTGCCGGACTTTTCTCGCAGAACTGTTTCAAATTTCGAGAAGCCGAATCCAGATCATCCGTGGCGATCATTCCCGACAGAAATGGATTCAGATTCAGGGACTGACATCCGAGATGATTTTGAAGCGGCTTACTAAAAATTCGGATCACCGATCGTGACAGACCAAGCAGAGCGTTTTATGGGGGACGCGGAGAAAAGGGCGGGTTTCATTGTTGTGGGGATTGTGACAGGAATCGCAATGGATGACGCCCCTGAAGGTCCGAACCAATGACGCGGCGGCGGCCGGATCGTTCGGGTCGATGTTTTGCAGGTTCAGCGCGGCGGATCGGGGTCCGGTCGGCAAGGTCACGCCGTTATCGTCACGGTCGGGAATCGACCAGTACCGTTTGAGTTTTGGATCGGTCCGATCGTCGGTCATCCGTCCATCCGGTTGACGGGGATACAAGATTGAATCGGGATGATCCGGTGTTCGAAGACCGGTTTGCAGGGCCTCGACGGCTTTGGGATTGTAGGTCGCTGCCGGACCCGAAAAACCTAACTGATGGATGTTGTTTCCAAGAACGCCGTCGTGGCAGGTCAAGCAGTCAAAGGAAGGCCCGGATGGCTTTGTATCGGGCGTGCCCTTTCCTAAAGGAAGCGGGACAACGTGGTTCGTCTGGAAGGCCTTGGTCGGATTATCTTTGTCCCAGGCCGGCGCGGCCTGGGCGGCGTTGCTTTTAATATGGCAGGACCCGCAGACCGTCTCCATCGGAGAAGCCGGCCCGGCAGCAAGCACGTTGTGCTTGCTGGACAAGACCTGATCAAAACTTTGTGCACCGGCGATCCCCTGGAACAGAACCCACATCGTGGTGAACACCAGCGCCCGCTGTCCTACGGTCATGGTTTTTCCTCTGTACGACCTATACCACAAACAGGTTTATCTTGTCTATTCGGAACTTACCCTCCGGCTCCGACGGCGTCCTGGATGGTTTGCGCCAGATCGTCGGCCCATTTCCGAATTTCCGGTTCGCGTTCCCCTTCGATCATGATCCGGACGACCGGCTCGGTTCCGGAATAGCGGACCAGAAGTCGCCCGGAGCCGTCCAGTTTCTTTTCCAGTTTTTCGATTTGTTGCTTCACTTTCGGCAGCGTTGAAAGGTCGTGCCGTTCTTTGACCCGGACGTTGACCAGCACTTGCGGAAAGTTGGTCATAACCTTGGCCAGTTCGGAGAGCGGTTTGCCGGTGGTCTTCATCAACGCGAGGACCTGCACGGCCGTGATCAGTCCGTCCCCGGTGGTGTTGTAGTCTAAGAAGATCAAATGGCCGGACTGCTCGCCGCCGAAATTATAACCATCGTTAAGCATCCGTTCCAGCACGTACCGGTCTCCCACTGCGGTCTTCACGATCTGAATGCCGGCCGCCTTCATGGCCCGATCCAGGCCCATGTTGCTCATCACGGTCGTGACCAGGGTGTTTTTATTGAGCCGACGCATCTTTTTCAGGGACACGGCCAAGGCCGCCATCACCTGATCTCCATTCACCAGGTGACTTTTCTCGCAGGTGAAGATCGCACGGTCGGCATCCCCGTCATGAGCGATTCCAACGTCGGCGTGCTGTTTCCTCACCGCTTTTTGGATCACGTCCGGATGGGTGGAACCGCAGTTCTGATTGATGTTCATCCCGTTCGGTTCGTCACCCAGGACGATCACCTTCGCATCCAGCTCTCGAAGAATCGTCGGCGCGACTTTGTAGGCCGCGCCGTTCGCACAGTCGACGACCACCGTTAATCCTTCGAGGGTCATCCCCTTCGGAAGAGAACTTTTAACGAACTCGATGTATCGCCCCTCCGCGTCATCCACGCGGAAGGCCTTCCCGATCTCGCCCGCCGTCGGACGGATGGAATCGATTTTTCCCGAGAAGATGAGTTCTTCCATCTCGTGTTCCATCCGGTCCGGAAGTTTCAACCCATCCCGCGAGAAAAACTTGATTCCGTTGTCCTCAAACGAATTGTGAGAGGCCGAGATCACGACGCCGGCGTCCGCGCGCAGGCTCCGCGTGAGAAAGGCGATGCCGGGGGTGGGAAACGGGCCCACCAAAAGCACGTCCACGCCTATCGAACAGATTCCGGAGGTCAATGCACTCTCAAGCATGTAGCCGGACAGACGGGTGTCCTTCCCAATGACGATTCGGTGCCGGCCGGCTTTGTTTTTGAACAGATACGCGGCCGCCCGACCCAATTTCATGGCCATCTCGGAGGTCATCGGTTCCTGGTTGGCGATTCCCCGAACACCATCCGTGCCGAATAATTTTTTGGTCCGACCGGGTTTCATTTTAGTTCTGTCTGACAAAATGCACCTTCACTTGAATCGGCTCTTTTTCATCCACCTGGAGGTCTTTTCCCAAGAGATTCAACTTGGTCTCGCGGATCACGGTTTTCCGTTCCCCGGTGACATCAATCGGGTCCGTCACGAGTTGGGTCAGTGGATCCACGACGCTTCGCGCGCCCTCAACCGTGACCCATGCCGGCGTTACCTCCACTCGATCGACCCGGAACCCCGTGGCGGGTTTGCCATCCACCCTGGCCGAGACTTGGACCACTTTTTTGAGCAGGGCTTCCGTGCGGATCACGACCCGTCGAGGGTTAATCCGGATGATTTGAATGTTGGAGGAGACCGCAATGACGGACGGATCCAGAAAGTAAACGTTATCACCTTCTCGGGCTCCCGTCAAATCCAAAACGGCGCTGAAACTATGGGCCGTTATCCCCTGGAGAATCCGCTCACGGCCTTTGACCCGAACATTCACGTCGTCGATCATGTCGCCAACGACGACCAAGGCGGGGGGGACGTTTTTCAATTCCAACGGAACCGTCATTTCCATCTCCACCCCGCCTTTCGAATTCACGTAGAACCAGAGGATCACCGCGAAGGCGAGCGAGGCGATCTTGATCAGATAGTTATCCAGCAACAGGGCCTTCAGGTGATTCAGAATCATTTGGATCGGACCGGAAAGAACTCCTTCAATCGTTCGACAATCGCCAGCCCTTCCCGTTTTTCCCGTAGGAAGATCCGGTTCAGGACCCGCCGGAGAGCGGCCGCGTCCAGTTCGCGAGTCAACTTGCCACTGATAATAACCGAAATCGACCCGCTTTCTTCTGAAACGACGATCACGACCGCATCGGTTTCTTCTGTGATCCCCAGAGCGGCCCGGTGACGGGTGCCGAGCATCTTACTCACATCCGGGCTCAACGTCAAGGGCAGGAAACATCCTGCGGCAATCAAGCGGTCTCCCTTTATGATCACGGCGCCGTCATGGAGCGGCGAATACGGCATAAAGAGGCTCAGAAGCAGCTCCTTGGACAACTTGGCGTCCAACGCCACGCCGACCTCGACGATGTCCTTCAATTCAATCTCCCTTTCGAGGACGATAATCGCCCCCATCCGTTTATTGGCCATTGAGACAACCGCGCGGATAATCTCTTCCAGGGTGCGGGACTCCTCGCCGGTGCTCATGGTTCGATTGAACGGGGTTTGACCGATTTGGGCGAGGGCCCGGCGGATTTCGGGCTGAAAAAGTATGACGATGACCAAAACCACCTGGGCCCAGAAACTTGTTACAAGCCAATCCACCGTATAGAGCTCCGCCGATTTGGACAGGACGGAGGCGAGCAACAAAAACGTCAGTCCCACCAATATCTTGAGGGCGCGTGTGCCCTTCAGGATCAGAAAAAGCCAATACAGCATCGTTGCGACGATGGCGATGTCAAGAACATCCTGCCACCGCATGCTCAACAACATCTCACGCATGTCGAACCCGCTTCATAGCCTCCACCATCCGGACCACGCGACCCATCGCCTTGACGTCGTGAACACGGATGATGGAAGCGCCGTTCAAGACCCCAATGGCCACGGCCGCCGCCGTTCCTTCGAGCCGTTCTTCTACCGGAAGCCCCAACACCTGGCCGATGAAGGATTTGCGGGAAGGGCCGATCAGGAGCGGCCGGCCGAGCGACTGGAATTCATCCATCCGGGCCAGAATTTCCAGATTGTGATCTATGGTTTTGCCGAACCCGATGCCGGGGTCCAGAACGATTCGCTCCCGGGAGATTCCGGCCTGTTCGGCAAACCGGATCCGCGTTTCGAAGAACTCCGTGATTTCAAGGACGACATTACTGTAGACGGGATGAACCTGCATGTCCTTGGGTGTTCCCTTCATATGCATCAGCACGACCGGAACGCCTTCCCGGGCCGCCAACGGCGCCATTTCCGGGTCAAAGCGGAGCGCGCTGATGTCGTTGATGATCCGCGCCCCGGCCGCAAGGGCCCGCCGCGCGACCTCGGCTTTAACCGTGTCGATGGAGATCGGAATCGGGAGACGTTTTACGAGACGTTCGATCACCGGCACCACACGCCGAATTTCCTCCTCCGCCGGAACCGGGTCCGCGCCCGGCCGGGACGATTCCCCGCCGATGTCGAGCAGATCGGCCCCCTCTTCGGCCAGGGCCTCCGCCCGGCGGATCGCCTCGTCCGTTTTCAGGAAGAGACCACCGTTGGAAAAGGAATCCGGGGTGACATTCAGGATGCCCATCAAGAGGGTTCGCGGTCCGAGAGAAAGATCCAGGCCGGGGCCACGGAGATGGAACGTCGGTGGATTTTTAGGGATCACTTGTTGCATGGGTTGTGATGTCAATCCATCCTCCTCCATCCCGAAGCCAGCGGAAAGCGATCAAGTTGAGGATGAATAAAGGCGGGTCAGATTTGGGTGCAGGAACGATGTTGGTTATGCGGAAGCTCCCGCGATGAGTTTGTCGATTTCGGGCGCGTCCAGCACCTCCTTTTCCAGCAGGGCTTCCGCGATTGCCCGCAGCGCCTTGATGTTCTCCCGCAGGATATTCTTGGCCCGGTCGTAGTTGTCCGTCACCAGCCGCTTCACCTCGTTGTCGATTTCGATCGCGGTGTTTTCGCTGTAGTCGCGCCGGGTCGCGATCTCGCGTCCCAGGAAGATCTCTTCGTCCTTTTTACCGAAGGTCAGCGGCCCCATCTTCTCGCTCATGCCCCACTCGCAGACCATTTTCCGGGCCAAATCCGTCGCCCGCTCGATATCGTTGCCGGCGCCGGTCGTGATCCGATTCAGGATGATTTCTTCCGCCGCGCGACCGCCCATCAGAATGGCGATGTTGTTGTAGAGGAACTCGCGAGGAAAGGTATATCGGTCATCCGTCGGCAGTTGCATGGTCAGGCCCAAGGCCCGCCCGCGGGGAATGATGGTGACCTTGTGAACCGGATCCGTTCCCGGAATCATTCGGGCGACCAAGGCATGTCCCGCTTCGTGATAAGCCGTCGTGCGCTTTTCTTCTTCGCTCAGGACCATGCTTTTCCGCTCGACACCCATCAGGACCTTGTCTTTGGCCGCTTCAAAATCGGACATCTCGACGACCTTCTTGTCCATCCGGGCCGCCAGAAGCGCGGCCTCGTTAACGAGATTGGCTAGGTCGGCGCCGGAAAAACCGGGGGTTCCGCGTGCGATCACTTCGAGGTTGACATCTTTTCCTAAGGGGAAGCGTTTTGTATGGACCCGGAGAACTTCCAGGCGCCCGCGGACGTCGGGACGGGACACGATGACCTGACGGTCGAAACGACCGGGACGCAGCAATGCCGGGTCCAGAACATCCGGCCGGTTTGTGGCCGCGATCAGGATGACGCCCTCGTTGGTTTCGAATCCGTCCATCTCGACCAGCAACTGGTTTAAGGTCTGTTCGCGTTCATCATGCCCTCCGCCGAGACCGGCGCCCCGAAGACGTCCGACGGCATCGATTTCATCAATGAAGATGATGCAAGGGGCATTCTTTTTGCCCTGCTCGAACAGGTCCCGCACTCGCGAGGCTCCTACCCCGACAAACATCTCCACGAAATCGGAGCCGCTGATCGAGAAGAAGGGCACTCCCGCCTCACCGGCAATGGCCTTGGCCAGGAGGGTCTTGCCCGTTCCGGGCGGGCCGACAATCAGAACCCCTTTGGGAATCCGGCCGCCCAATTTCTGGAATTTTGGAGGGTCCTTCAAGAACTCAATGATCTCGGTCACCTCTTCTTTCGCTTCGTCGATTCCGGCCACGTCTGCGAAGGTAACTTTTTTACGGTCTTCAGTCAGGAGACGGGCCCGGCTTTTTCCGAAAGAAAGCGCCTTGTTCCCGCCGATCTGCATCTGCCTCATCAGGAAAAACCAGAGCACCAAAAACAGTACAAAAGGTCCCCAGGTCACGAGAAAGGTGATATACCAGGGACTCTCCTCCGGCGGTCGGGCCACGATCTTCACATTCTTATCCCGCAGGAGTTTTACGAGGTCAGGGTATTCAACCGTGTAGGTCTTGAATTTATTCCCGTCCTTTAAAACTCCGTTGATTTGATTGGGCTTGATCGTGACTTCGGTAACCTCCCCCTTCTCCAACCGGGTCATGAAATCGCTGAAAATGATCTCTTCTTCCAACGACTGACTGGGCGCCTGAAAGAGATGGAACAACAGGATCATAAAAAGGCCTACGAGCAGCCAAAAGATCATGTTTTTCATTCTCGAGCTCACTACACCAACCTCCTTAACCCCTTGTTCGAATTTCAACCAATTGTTCCCGCGGCCATGGTGGAAACAATGAAAATCATTTTAACACAGCTTCATTATTCTTGCCAATAGAAAAGCTCCTCGGCTTCAGAGACTTTGTCCATCACCGCAATGTAGGGAAGATTCCGATAGCGGTTCTGGTAGTCCAGCCCGTAACCGACGACATATTTGTTCGGAAGGGTGAAGCCCACGTAGTCGATCGAGACCCGAACCTTGCGTCGTTCCGGTTTGTCCAAAAGCGTGCAAACCTTAAGCGACTTGGGTTTGCGGGCCAGCAGCTTCTTTTTTAAGAAACTCACGGTCATCCCGGAATCAACGATGTCTTCCACGAGAAGGACGTCCTGTCCAGTCACATCCTCGGCCATGTCCGAGAGAATTTTGATCTTTCCCGCGACCGACCGCTTCTGGGTGGCTCGGGTGGTGACCACGATGAAGTCGACCCGGAGCAGAAGACGGATGGCCCGCACAAGATCCGCATAAAAGGCGAAGGCCCCTTTGAGTACGCCCACCATCAGCAGGTTCTTGTCGGCGTAATCCAGGGTGATCTGGTTGCCCAGTTCCCGGACCCGTTTCTGCATTTCATCTTGTGTAATGATCGGCCGCCCGAAGATTCGTTCCATCCATGGTCCTTTCTATTTTTAGGGGCTCGCGTCGCCCCCTCCGCTGGCAGAGCCAGACGGAGCCTCCCCCTCTCGCTCGCCTTGCTCGCTGGGGAGGTACCCGCGGGTGGCGCGCTTGTGTATTTTGCTTTTGTCCGGAGTAATTATCCGGCCGCCAGGATCGCCTTGGCTTTGCGGATGTCCTCTTCCATATGACGGAGCAGCTCCCGCTTGTCCTTAAATGTCTGTTCCGGTCGAATCCATTCCACAAAACTCACCCGCAGCAGCTGATCGTATAAGTCCGGTTGCGGCTCGAATAGATGGGTCTCCACCATCCGTTCCAGAGGTCCCAGCGTGGGCTGGGTTCCGATGTAGCTTACGCCGGGCCAGATGCGTCCTTTAATTTCAGCCTGGACCGCGTAAATGCCGTTGCACGGAATAACCAGCTCGCCCGGAGGCCGGAAATTCGCCGTCGGATACCCCAGGGCTCGTCCCCGTCGTGTTCCGGGGATGACCCGACCCTCGAGACGATAGGCTCTTCCCAGGAGTTCCCGTGCAGCGGCGACCCGGCCGGCCAGCAGGCATTCACGAATGCGGGATGAGCTGACGGGGGATCCTGCCACGGAAACGGCCTCGACGGGATGAACCTGAAATCCCAAATCGTGCCCCAGTGCCACAAGATCCATGACCGTTCCCTTCCGCTCTTTGCCGAACGCGAACTGAGCCCCCACACATACTTCTTTTGCACCTAGGTCGTCGCAGAGAATGTTTCGAGCGAATTCAGGGGGTGTCAGATTGGCGAAAGAATGTGTGAAAGACACCAATCGAACCTGCCGGATTCCAATGGTCTCGATCCAATGCAGACGCTCCTCGAACGTCATTAAAAACTTCAGATCTATGGCGGGGGCCAAGACCTTCAGTGGATGCGGTTCGAAGGTCAATACGATGCCGGTTCCTCCCGTGGCTTTTGCCCGATCAACCGTCTGTTTCAGAATGGCCTGATGGCCGCGATGGACACCGTCAAAATTGCCGATGGCCACGACCGGATAAGCCGCTTTCTGATCTTGACTGGTGTAATTCCGAATAATCTCCACGAACGGGCATTGCCTTCTCAAGGCCGCAGAAGCCGGGCCGCATCTTTGGCAAAATAGGTCAGAATGAGGTCCGCACCGGCCCGTCGGATCGAGGTGAGCGTTTCCATCATAACCCGGTCCTCCTCCAACCACTTTAATCGCGCGGCCGCTTTAAGCATGGCATATTCTCCGCTGACGTGGTAGGCCGCCACCGGTACATTGAAAGCGCTCCGGATACGATAGATCACATCTAGATAGGAGAGCGCCGGTTTGACCATCACGATATCCGCGCCCTCCTCGATGTCCATCGCGACTTCGCGCAGCGCCTCGCGGACATTGGGCGGATCCATCTGATACGATTTGCGGTCTCCGAATTGAGGAGTCGACTCGGCCGCTTCCCGAAATGGCCCGTAGAAGGCCGAGGCATATTTGGCCGCGTACGACAGGATCGGCGTCATCTCAAAACCATCCTGGTCCAGGGCTGTGCGAATGGCCTTGACCCGACCGTCCATCATGTCGGATGGCGCGACCAGATCCGCTCCGGCCTTGGCATGAGAAACCGCTTCGCGGGCCAACAATTCCAACGTCGGATCGTTCAGGACGCGGTTTCCTTTCACGAGGCCGCAATGACCATGGCTGGTATATTCGCAAAGACAGACATCCGTGATCACGATGAGGTCTGGCACACGATCCTTAACGGCCTTTACGGCCTGCTGGATAATGCCGGTCGGAGAATAGGCCTCCGAACCTCGTCCATCTTTTTTCCTGGGGATGCCGAACAAAATAACGGCCGGGATACCCCGGTGCCGGATTTCCTGAGCCTCTTTGATCAGATAATCGATCGAAAGCTGGTAGGTGCCCGGCATTGAGGCGATCTCTTTTCGAACCCCTTTCCCATGAATGACGAATAAGGGGCAAATGAGGTTTTCGACCGATAGCACCGTTTCCTGCACCATTTTTCGGAGCAGAGGGGACTGCCGGAGTCTTCTTGGGCGTGATTGGGGGAAAGACATCGTTTCTTGGAGCCTTTCAGCTCGCTTGCACTGTAAAATGTTCCACGATGGCCTGCGCCAGAGAGGGAATCGTGGAATCTTTGGGCAAAATGTGCACGGTCATTCCGTACTCTTCGACCGTCTTGGCCGTGATCGGCCCGATGCAGGCCACCACCACGCCGTTTAAAAGCTGCCGGGTCTCTTCCGGCCCGAACATCTCGACAAAATTTCTGACGGTGGATGAACTGGTAAATGTTATAACAGAAATCTGACGGCCTTGCAAAAGATTTTTGACCCATTCCAGGTCCCGGGTCGGGCGGACGGTGCGGTAGGCCGTCACCACTT
>JACQBZ010000012.1 GCA_016194285.1 Nitrospirota bacterium
GCCATCGCCTTTCGCGGCGAAATGAGTCGCTGGACGCTCCGGGTCAGGCCTTCGGCGCCGCCGAGGATTTTCGGAAACCACGCGGTCTGCGACAGCCGATCGCATCCGGCAAGCAGCATGAGACCAGCGGCTTGGGCGGCCCGGATCATAAAACGCCGACGGTCAATTCGGTCTCGGATCATGATGTTCAACTCCCGGTTCCGCGATGCGGTACCGCCCGATCACCATGGAACGGAGATTGTTCCAAAGCCCGGTCACGGCCACCATAAAAAGATGGACTCCGGTGTAACCGACGAACGCAAAGCAGACGATAAAATGGACGGTCCTCGCCGATTGCCGTCCACCAAAAAGAGTGAGAAGGCCGGGGAACGCGGCGTCCATCCGCGGAGACATCGTCATGCCCGTCAAAACGATCAGCGGCCCCAGCACGAACACCACGCCGGTATAGGCGATCTTCTGAAGAACATTATACCGGGCCGCCTCTTCTCCCGCCGGATGACGGAACCGCAGATGGTCCAGCACGGCCCGGCCGATACCGCGAATGTCCTTCGGAAATGGGAAGAGGTCCCGGTCAAAATGGCGACTGAGAAGGGTGTAAAGACCGAAGAGAACTCCGTTGAAGACAAAAACCCAGGCAAAAAAGAAATGCCATCGTCGCCCCATGGCCAGCCATTGGAAGCTGGGAATCGTGGCCCAGGCCGGAAAGCCGCGGCGATGAATCTGACCGGCCGAATCGTTGGAGGCCCCCAGCCATCCGGTCGTGTCAAACGAATAGCCCAAAACCGTGGTGATCCCCCGAATCCCGCCGGTGTCGTTGAAGTCCGTGTCCAGCGAAAGAATCGGTCGGTCCCGATCCGAACGCTCACCCCAGTATAGGGCCGGATGAGCATTGAAGATCTGAAGGCCGCTCATCACCAGAATCGGAAGGCAGAAGACATTGATCCAGTGGGCGAGACGGACCGGCAGCGCGTGCCGATAGATCCAGCGAACGGCCGGCGCTTCAGGCGCCGCCGTGGATGGCGATTCCGAACCGGGCCGATCGGTTGAAACGACCGGCGAGACGACCGGCTCGTCGGTTCCGGATCGAGATGATTCCTTGATCTTGTCATTTTCCTCAGATTGACCGCCTGTTCCAACGATATCCGACATCGGAGGCCCCTGTGTTGGTCTTCGTCAAAGATAAAACGGTTGATCGAAACAGTCAAGATAAAGATATAAAGTCCGGGTTGACTTTTCCGTCGGGTTGCGTTTATAGTGACGCGATGAAATTCCAGTCTATCCGAGGTGTTAATGACATCCTACCCGGCGAAATCGAGGCCGTCCAGCGGCTTGAGGAGGCCGCCCGGTCGGTCTTCGAATCGTTCGGCTTCTCCGAGATCCGCATCCCGATCTTCGAGGTGACCGAACTGTTCGCGCGGGGGATCGGAGCCACGACCGACATCGTCGAAAAAGAGATGTACACCTTCGATGACCGGGATGGAAAGAAGATCACGCTCCGGCCGGAAGGGACCGCACCGGTCGTTCGGGCCTACATCGAGCATCAATTGAACTTGAAGGCACCCGTCACCAAACTCTATTACCTGGGTCCGATGTTCCGCCACGAGCGGCCGCAGGCCGGCCGGTTTCGTCAGTTCTACCAGATTGGCGTCGAGGCTCTCGGCACCGACCGTCCTACGATGGACGTGGAGGTGCTTGCGATGCTGATGGCCGTGTTCCAAAACGTCGGCGTGACGGAAGTTCGACTCGAGATCAACAGCCTGGGTGATGCCGCCTGTCGTCCCCATTACCGGAAGACGCTGAAGGCCTATTTCAAGACCCACCTCGCGCAATTCTGCGAGGACTGCCAGCGGCGCTATGAGACGAATCCGATGCGGATTTTAGACTGCAAGAAGGAAGGTTGCAGGGCCGTCGCGGCCAAGGCCCCCTCGCCGTTGGACCATCTCTGCGCGGAATGCCTGGCCCATTTCCAACAGGTCAAGGACGGCTTGAATCGGCTCAAGATCCCCTTCGTGGTCAACGAGCACCTCGTCCGCGGCCTGGACTACTACACGCGCACCGCGTTTGAAATCACCACGACGAAACTTGGCGCCCAGAATGCGGTCGCGGCCGGTGGCCGGTACGACGGCCTCGTGGAAGAGCTCGGGGGACCGCCCACGCCCGGGATCGGGTTTGCAATGGGCGTCGAACGAATCGCCTCGCTTATGGAAGGGATCGAGACACCGAGGCCCGACGTCTTTTTTGCGCTGCTGGGAGAAGAGGCCGTCCGCCAAATGCTGCCGGTGATCGTCCGGCTTCGAGGCCACGGGGTGCGGGTCGAGATGGACTACTCCGGCGGAGGATTGAAGAAGCAGATGGGTCTTGCGGACAAGCTCGGCGCGCGATACACCCTGATGGTGGGCGAGAATGAGCTGAAATCGGGCAAGGCCATCCTGCGGGATATGGCCACCAAGGCACAGGAAGAAATCCTTCTAACCACGTTACCTGATCCCCTTATGAAAATCATCCGGTCCTAACGGTCCATTTTTCTATTCCGAGTTCTCTTTCATCCTCCCCAAAACGCTCTGGATCACGTCCGGGGAATAGCCTCGACGGAAGAGATAGGCAAACCACCGACGGTACTCTTTAGGATCGCGAAGGCTGCGGCCCCTGAGCCGCTGCGCGACGAGTTCCATCGCATGGGTTTTCTCATCCCGCTCTTCGAACAGCTCGCGGATGGCCTCCTCGATCCATTCCCGGGCGATGCCTTTTCGCTCCAACTCCATTCGGAGGCGCGACGGACCCCAGTGTCGGCGTGCGAACCGGTCCCGGGCCCATTGACGGGCCAAGGCACGGTCGTCGATGTATCGGTATTCTTCGAGCTGTTGTAGGACTTGCCGGATGACGGGATCGGGATAGTTCTTTTGGCGTAGCCGGCGTTCGACTTCGATTCGGCTTCGAGGGCTGCGGGCCAGGTAGCGGTAGGCGGAGTCCAGGGCCCTCTTTAGAAGATTTTCACCCACTACCTTCCGAACCGGTCGATCTTGAATTTGGGTTCCGCTTCCTTGCCGGGGGAGGCATCAGGTCCCCCCGACCAGGCGTCCGAGGTGGACTGGATTCCCTTGACCTTGAGCGTGAAGTCCTCCGGATTCGTACACCACCGGAGCGCTTCTTCGTAGGTGATCAAATTCTTCTGATACAAACTGAAAAGCGATTGGTCGAACGTTTGCATCCCGTACTGAGACTGACCGGCCGCAATGACATCCGGAATCTTGCGGGTCTTGTCCTGATCGATGATGCATTCCCGGACGGTTTGCGTGGCGATCATCACCTCAACCGCCGGCACCCGCCCGTTCCCGTCCGCGCGGGGCACCAACCGCATGGACACCACGCCCTTCAAAACCGCGGCGAGCTGCATGCGCACCTGCTTCTGCTGATAGGGCGGGAAGACCGAGATGATCCGGTTGATCGTCTCGCTCGCATCCAGCGTATGGAGCGTGCTCATCACCAGATGGCCCGTCTCGGCCGCCACGAGCGCGGTCGAGATCGTCTCGAAATCGCGCATCTCGCCGACCAGGATGACGTCCGGGTCCTGACGGAGGGCCGACCGCAGCGCCCCGCTGAAGGACTCGGTGTCCGCACCCACCTCCCGCTGGCTGATGATGCTCTTCCGGTCGCGGTGAAGATACTCGATCGGATCCTCGATCGTGATGACGTTGTCCATTCGGTTCCGGTTGATGAAATCGATCAGAGAGGCCAGGGCCGTCGTCTTGCCGCTGCCGGTGGTTCCCGTAACCAGGATCAGGCCCCGTTGCTCCATCGCCAGTTTTTCAAGAACCGGCGGAAGATTCAACTCCTCGATCGTCAGGATTTTGGTCGGGACGACGCGGAAGACCAGGCCGATCGTTCCTCGTTGCTGGAAGACGTTGACCCGGAAGCGGCCCATTCCGGGGGCGCTGTACGCCAGGTCGATCTCGCTGCGCTGCTTGAACTTCTCCTTCTGGGGATTGCTCATGATCGAGAAGGCCACCTGGATCGCGTCTTCCTGGGTCAACTTGGGCTGCTCTTCAAGCGGAACCAGATGGCCGTCCACGCGGATGACGGGGTGGTTTCCGACCTTCAGGTGGAGGTCGGAAGCCTTCCGGTCGATCGAAATTTTGAGCAGTTCGTTAATAGTCACGGGCATGTTGATCTCTCCTCAGGCGATCGGTTGTTGTCCCCGTGTCGGCTGGGCCGATTTGGTCGGCGCCGCCGTCTTTCCCGCTACACCGGCCGGTTTTCGAACCGCCATGGCCGCTTCCCGGATCCGCTCTTCGATCTCCTTGCCCACGGTGGGGTTTCCCTTCAAAAAGGTTCGGGCCTGCTCACGGCCCTGGCCGATGCGTTCTCCTTTGTAAGCATACCACGCCCCGCTCTTTTCGACCACGCCCCTCTCCACGCCCAGATCCACAATTTCCCCGATCTTCGAAATCCCTTCATTGAACAGGATATCGAACTCGGCCTGCTTGAACGGCGGCGCGACCTTGTTCTTCACCACCTTGACGCGCACCCGGCTTCCGATCACGTCCTGTCCCTCTTTGATCGCTTCGATCCGCCGGATATCCAACCGCACGGATGCGTAGAATTTCAGTGCGTTTCCGCCCGTGGTGGTCTCGGGATTCCCGAACATCACGCCGATTTTCATCCGGATCTGGTTGATGAAGATCACGGTCGTCTGGGATTTGCTGATCGTGGCTGTCAGTTTCCGGAGCGCCTGCGACATCAGCCGGGCCTGAAGCCCCATATGCGCGTCGCCCATCTCGCCCTCCAGCTCGGCCCGCGGAACCAGCGCCGCAACCGAATCGATCACGATCAGGTCAAGCGCTCCGCTGCGGACCAGCGTCTCGGCAATCTCCAACGCCTGCTCGCCCGTATCCGGCTGCGCAATGAGCAGATCGTCCGTCTTCACGCCTAACTTGCGCGCGTAGGTGACGTCAAGCGCATGTTCGGCGTCAATGAAGGCCGTCGCGCCCCCCGCCTTCTGGGCCTCCGCGATCGCATGCAGTGTCAGCGTCGTTTTCCCCGAGGCCTCGGGACCGTAGATCTCGATCACCCGCCCGCGGGGAAAACCGCCCACGCCCAGTGCGATGTCCAAACCCAAAGAGCCGGTCGAGATCGCCGGGATGTCCGACAGGACCTCCTCCGAACCTAATTTCATAATGGCCCCTTTTCCGAACTGCTTTTCGATCTGAGCCACCGCCAGATCGAGCGCTTTGCTGCGACTCTCTTTGTCCGCCATGGATGCTCCTTTACGGTTAAATGGTGTAATGATCGTTCATCCTTTAAAACGCTCAGGATGAACGGTCAGGACCTCCCGTTCGTGCTGAGCCCGTCGAAATATGAACCCGTGTTCTGGATCGGGTCCGATTTTAATTATAAATATAATAGATTGCAATTACAGTGCCACCGACCACAACTTCGTATAGACCGCCCCTTCCCGCTTCAATTCACTTTGCATCAGGTGAAGTTCGCCCAGCGTGCATTCTCCGGCAAGAAAATGATGATGAACCGCCATGACCTTCATCAAGTCATCCAGGCCGCGGGAAGACTTGACGCGTCCCAGAGTGAGATGCGGCCGGAAGTCGCGCCTCTCCGGTGGAAACCCGAGCGGTGCCAGCGCGCGATCGATCCGTTCCTGAAGCCGCAACAGCCGGTCGTCCTCCGGCTGGATGCCCAGCCAGACGACCCTGGGGTTTCTCGGGTTCGGGAAGACGCCGATGCCGCGCACGGTGATCTTCATGGAACCGGTCCCTGCCTGTCCGGCACCTGTCCGTCCGGCAGGCGGAGGCAGGCCCTTCACAGCGGACTCCAGGGCCTTCTCGATCTCAGACAACTGCGAAGCCGATACCTCTCCCAAAAACTTCAAGGTCAGATGCATCCCATCCGTCCGCGCCCAGCCGACATGCGCTTCCGATTTCATCAACTCTCGCTGAATCGCGGCCGCCGCCTCCTTGATGACGGAGGGAAGTTCTAACGCGATGAAGACGCGCATGGTCTACCGTAGGGGCGACGCATGCGTCGCCCCTACCAACGCCCGCCGCACCAGATCCAGCGCATGTTGAGAGGCGCGGAGCTTGATCGCCGTTCGGTCGCCCGAAAATCGGGCGAAGGTCGCCCGCACCTCGCGGCCGTCGTCCAGTCCGAAATAAACCAGCCCCACCGGCTTTTCGGGTGTCCCGCCTCCGGGCCCGGCAATGCCGGTCAAGGCCAGGCCGAAGTCGGCCTCGGCTCGCCGGCGGACCCCCTGGGCCATGGCGGCGACGACCGGCGCGCTGACGGCGCCGTTCGCCTCGATCACGTCCGACGGCACGCCCAAGGCCTCGATCTTGGCGCGGTTACTATAACACACCTCGACCCGGTCCAGATAGTCCGAGCTACCCGGAACTTGGGTCAACCGGTGTCCGATCAATCCGCCGGTGCACGACTCGGCCACGGCCAGCTTCATTTGGCGGTCCCTCAGTAACCGCCCGACCACCGTCTCCATCTCGTCCCGACCCCGGGCATACAGAACGTCCGCCAGCCGCTCTTCCACTTTTTGGAGCAGCCCCTCCAGAAGGATTCGGACCTCTTCCTTGTTCCGTCCGGTTCCCACGATCCGGACATCCACCCCCATCGGCTTGGCCGTCAAACCGATCCGGACCTGACGATGACCGATCATCA
>JACQBZ010000060.1 GCA_016194285.1 Nitrospirota bacterium
GGCGACTACAAGATCGGGATATCCAATGATGACGATACCGTATATCCACCGGGGCCTCGTCATGACAAACGGGTACACCGATAAGAAAATTAGGCAGGACAGTGGAGGAAGTATACAGGAAGCGGCTAAAAAGCTCAAGGGTGAAAGGGGGTGTCGGGCGCAATGCATTGCGCCCCTTATGATGAATATTTCGCGCAAACGCGGTTAAATCAAGCCGACCTTGCCGTCGCCCTGGCCTTTTTTCGTTTTCCAGTAGGCCAGCTTGTTCAACGCGTTTAAGTAGGCCTTGGCCGAGGCCACGATGATGTCGGTGTCCGCGCCATAGCCCATCACGGTCTTGCCGTCCTCTTCAAGACGCACCGTCACTTCGCCCAGGGCATCCGTACCCCCGGTGATCGCCGCCACGACGTAGGAGAGAAGACGGCTCTTCGTCTGGGTGATGGCCGCGATCGTTTTATAGGCGGCATCCACCGGGCCGTCGCCTTTGGCGACGTTCTGGATCGACTGGCCGTTCACCGCCAGCTCGATCGTGGCGGTGGGGGTCACTTCGCTTCCGCTCTCGACATGGATCTTTCGAAGGACATACGCCTCGGGGATCTTGGACAGCTCTTCGTTCACGATCGTCTCGATGTCTTCAGCGAAAATTTCCTTTTTCTGGTCCGCGAGACGCTTCATCCGCTCGAAGGCCGCGTTCAGCTCCTCCTCGGTCAACTGGTAGCCCAATTCCTCCAGCCTTTTCTTAAGCGCGTGGCGGCCGGAATGCTTTCCCAGCACGAGGCGGCTCTGGCCGAGACCGACCGAGGCCGGCGTCATGATCTCGTAGGTCATCTTTTCCTTGAGCAGTCCGTCCTGATGGATGCCCGATTCGTGCGCGAAGGCGTTGGCCCCCACGACCGCCTTGTTCGCTTGAACCGTCATTCCGGTGATCTTGCTCACCAGCCGGCTGGTTTTGGTAATCTCCTCGGTATGAATCCGTGTGTCGGCCCCGAAGAGATGGCGGCGCGTCCGCAAGGTCATCACGACCTCTTCCAGCGAGGCGTTGCCGGCCCGCTCCCCGATCCCGTTGATCGTGCATTCGACCTGCCCGGCCCCTTCCGATATGGCCGCGAGCGAATTGGCCGTGGACAGGCCCAGATCGTTGTGGCAATGGACCGAGATGACGGCCTGCTGAATGTTCGGGACGCGCTCTCGAATCGTCCGGATCAGCGATCCGAACTCGTGCGGGATGGCGTAGCCGACCGTGTCGGCGATATTGACCGTCCGCGCACCGGCCGCGATGACCGCTTCCAGGACCTCGCACAGATAGGTTTCATCCGAACGGGTCGCGTCCATCGGCGAGAACTCCACGTCCTCGACATAGCCTCGCGCCCGCTCGACCATTTCGACCGCGCGCTTAAGCGCCTGGTCGCGGGTGAGCCGGAACTGATGCTTGAGGTGGATATCGGACGTCGAGATAAAGGTGTGGATCCTCACCTTGGGCGCGCCCTTCAGCGCCTCCCATGCGCTGTCCACGTCCTCCGGCTTGGCGCGGGCCAGGCTGGCGATCACGGGTCCTTCCACCTCGTGGGCGATCCGTTTCACGGCCTCGAAATCGCCGGGGGAGCTGAAGGCGAAGCCGGCCTCGATGATGTCCACGTGGAGCCGGGCCAGTTGCTTGGCGATCATCACCTTTTCTTCCACGTTCATGCTCGCGCCGGGTGACTGCTCGCCGTCCCGGAGGGTCGTATCGAAAATTTTGATCATGCGTGTCATCATGGGCTCCTGGAGTCTGAAATTAAAAAGCCTTCGTCTCTACCGCACCGGATTCGGTGCAACGCAGGGACGAAGGCTATCTCCGTGGTACCACCCTGATTTAGAAAAACAGGAATAAGTCCAATCCGACTTATCCTGTTTTTCCCTTGATTCGGCCCTTGACGTGGGCGTTGCGGCGTCGATTACGTTGTTGTTTCACCGACGCGGCTCCGAGGCGAGTTCAGTCCATTCTACAGACCTACTACTCCTCTTCACAGCCTTTCAATACCGATTATTATGTCAGGAAGCCCGTATACCTGTCAAGTGTTGTGAGAATGGCCTGCCGGCGGAACCGAGGAGGGGTTGCGGGTGGGTGCCGGCCGCTTAAACGTTTTTCGGAACACAGCGGCGAGCGGCCGCTCGATGACGCCGGACAGCGCATACCCCGCAAACAGGACGAACAATAAAATTTGCGGTTCGGCCGCAAGAATAATCAGGACCAGAACGGCCGAGACCAGCACGTGAAAGGGCTTGCGGCCCCGCAAGTGAAAATCCTTAAAGCTTCGGTAACGAAACGTGCTGACCATCAGAAACGCCAGCGTGTAAATAAGCCCTAAGATCAGCAGCGGCTTGATCTCGGTTCCCATCCGAAGGATATGATGATCCAGCACCACCAGCGAGGCGATCACCCCCGCCGCGGCCGGAATCGGAAGCCCGACGAAATGCTTGCTCTCGATCGTTCCAACCTGGACATTAAACCGCGCCAGTCTCAGCGTTCCACAGGCCACGAAAAGAAAGGCCGCGACCCAGCCCACACGTCCGTAGGTGCTTAACGCCCAGGAATAGATCAACAGACCGGGGGCGATGCCAAAGGAAACGAGATCGGCCAGTGAATCATATTCCACGCCGAACCGGCTGGTCGTCTTCGTCAGACGGGCCGATTTGCCGTCCAGTACGTCAAACGCCATCGCCACCAGGATGGCCATGGCGGCCCGCAGATAGTCGGCGTTAAAGACCGAGATGAGGGAATAAAAACCGCTGAAGAGGTTTCCGGTCGTCAACAGGTTCGGAACCAGATAGATGCCGCGTCGATAATCTTTCATTTTAATACTCCCGATAAACTTTTATTTTAAGACTCCAATGATGCTTGAACCGCCTTTGACTTTCTGTCCGAGTCGGATCTTGAGCTCCGTCCCCAGGGGTAGAAACAGGTCCGTTCGGGAACCAAAACGGATCATCCCGAATCGGCTTCCCCGGGCAACCTCCTCACCCTCTTTCACCCAGCAAACGATCCGTCGCGCCACCAGCCCCGCGACCTGAACAAACACCAGCTTCACCCCCGAAGCGGTTTCGAGTAGAATGGCGTTCTGCTCGTTCTGGGTCGAGGCCAGATCCTTGTTCGCGGCCAAGAATGTTCCGGGCTGGTACTGAATCGCCCGAATCCGGCCCGTGCAGGGGATCCGATTCACATGAACGTCGAACACGTTTAAAAAGATGCTGACCTTGATCGCCCGATCCTTCAGGAACCGTTCCTCTTTGGCCTCGGACAACCCTATAATTTTACCATCTGCGGGAGAAACAATCAAATCTTCGCCGGCGGGAACAATTCGGTTGGGGTCTCTGAAAAACCAGAAAATCTGGAGGGCCAGGGCGACCATCAGGACGGTCAGCCAGACGACCTTCAGAAGCGCCACGGCCGCGGTCAGGACGGTCACGCCGATCAGAAACGGCAGCCGTTCGCGAACTACCGGTGACGGATCTTGGGCCACGATACGGTGAGAGATCCTCCGCCTTAATTTTTGTCTTTGTCCACGAGCCGATCTTTTTTCAACCAGGGCATCATCGCCCGCAGCTTGCCCCCCACTTCTTCGATCGGGTGGGCCGCGCCTTTTTTAAGCAGCGCGTTGAAGACCGGGCGCCCGGCCTTGTTTTCCAGGATCCACTCCTTGGCAAACCGCCCGCTCTGAATTTCATTCAAGATGCGTTTCATCTCCTGACGCGTTTCATCCGTGATGATGCGGGGACCCCGGGTGACGTCGCCGAATTTGGCCGTGTTGCTGATGGAGTAACGCATGGTGGAGATCCCGCCCTCGTAAATGAGATCCACGATCAATTTGACCTCGTGGAGGCATTCAAAGTAGGCCATTTCGGGAGAATAGCCGGCCTCGATCAACGTTTCGTAGCCGGCCATGATGAGCGCGGTCAATCCGCCGCAGAGCACCACCTGCTCCCCAAAAAGATCGGTTTCACACTCCTCGCGAAAACTGGTCTCGATCACCCCGGCCCGTGTGCCGCCGATCGCTTTGGCATAGGCCAAACCCACTTTTTGAGTATCCTTCGAAGGATCTTGATGAATGGCCAGCAGCATCGGCACGCCGCTGCCCTTGCTGAACTCGGATCTTACCAGATGACCCGGGCCTTTGGGTGCGACCATGAAAACATTCAGGTCCGGCCGGGGTACCACCTGACCGAAATGGATATTAAATCCATGGGCAAACGCCAGATATCCTCCTTTTCGGAGGTTCGGTTCGATGTCGTTCCGGTACAGATCGGCCTGGAGTTCATCCGGCGTTAAGATCATGACGATATCGGATAATTTCGCTGCCTGGGAGGGGACCATCACCTTGAATCCGGCCCGCTCCGCCTTTTCCCAGGAACGCCCTTCCCGAAGACCCAGAATGACCGGAATGCTGTTGTCCTCCAGGTTATTGGCATGGGCATGCCCCTGGCTTCCGTAGCCGATAATGGCAACCGTCTTGCCCTTCAGACGTTTTATGTCGGCGTCTTTGTCATAATAAATCTTCATCTTTTTACCCTTTGCTTTTACCGGCACTGCCTTTGATTAGGTTCCAAACCGCTTTTTATCTTGTGGCTTGTCTTGGACCGCGGTCTTAATCTCTTCCCGGGCGATTGCGATCCGACCGGTTCGGACCAGATCCTTGATTCCCAAGGGCTTTAGCAAATTGATGATCGCCTCGATCTTGTTGGTGTCGCCCGTGACCTCGATTGTATACGTGGCGGGCGTGGAATCGACGACGCGGGCCCGGAAGATATCCGTAATCCGCAAGGCCTCGGCGCGGTCTTCCCCCTTGGCGCTGATCTTGATTAGAACCGTTTCCCGGGCCACAAAGGCACCCTCACTCAGGTCGATGACCTTGATCACATCAATCAGCTTGTTCAGCTGTTTAATGATTTGTTCCACAATCCGGTCATCCCCCCGAGTGACCAGGGTCATCATGGATACGGTAGGATCGATCGTGGGCCCCACGGACAGACTGTCAATGTTAAAGCCCCGTCCGCTGAATAAGCCGGCCACCCGAGACAGGACCCCGAACTTGTTTTCGACCATGACGGAGATGATGTGTTCCATGCGTGCTCCGGTTACGCAATGATAACTTGAATGATAACTTAAGCCGTCAAGACCCCTTCTTTTTCACCGTTACCGGCCTTTTTCATGCCGGCCTTATCTTTCTCCTTTTTCCGAAGTTCCGGCGGATCCTCCATGATCATTTCGTTATTCGCCCCACCGGCCGGGATCATGGGATAACAATTTTCGTAAGGATCGACCTGAAAATCGATCAGCACCGGTTTGTCGATTTTTAAGGCCTCCTTGATCACCCCGTCCACTTCCTCCGGTTTCGTCGCTCGGAGACCGACCGCTCCATAGGCATCCGCCAGTTTCACGTAATCCGGATGCTGGCCCAAGAAGCTGGAGGAGTAGCGGCTGTTGTAGAACAGATCCTGCCATTGACGGACCATGCCGTGATAACCGTTGTTGACGATCGCCACTTTCACCGGAAGATGATAGTCCATGGCCGTGGCCATCTCCTGAAGGTTCATTTGAAAGCTCCCATCGCCGACAATGCTCAGGACCAACCGGCCGGGAAAAGCCCGTTGTGCCCCGAGTGCGGCCGGGAAACCGAATCCCATTGTGCCCAAACCACCCGATGTAAGCCAGGTCCGCGGATGGTCCAGTTTAAAGAACTGCGCCGCCCACATCTGGTGCTGGCCGACATCCGTGGACACGATGGGGTTTTGATCGTGGGTCAGCTCATACAACCGGTCGATCAGGTAGGGAGGTTTGATCTTCTGGTCCTTATTCTGCTTATACGTCAACGGGTTCTTTTTCTTCCATTCTTCGAGCTGGTTCCACCACGGCTTGAGTTCTTCCTTGCGCCGGCCGTCGAGAGAGGCCCGGAGGTGCTGGTTGAGTTCCTTGAGCACGCATTTCACGTCGCCCACGATCGGAATATCGACATTCATGATTTTTTGGATCGAGGTCGGATCGATATCGATATGGATGATCTTGGCGTGCGGCGCAAATTCGGATACCTTGCCCGTCACCCGATCGTCAAATCGGGAGCCGACGGCGATAATCAGGTCCGAATGATGGATCGCCATGTTGGAGGTGTAGCTGCCGTGCATTCCGAGCATTCCCAGAGAGAGGGGATGGGTTCCCGGAAAACTGCCGAGCGCCATCAGCGTCATGTCGACCGGGATCTGTGTCATCTCGGCAAACTCCCGCAGTTCTTCAAAGGCATTGGAGAAGACCGTTCCGCCTCCGACATAAAGGATGGGCCGCTTGGCTTTTAAGATGGCCTCGGCCGCTTGTTTGATCTGCCACTTGTGCCCTTCGTACGTCGGGTTATAGCCGCGGATATACACTTTTTCCGGGTAGTTGAATTCGGTCTGATTCATCGAAACGTCTTTGGGAATATCCACCAAAACCGGACCGGGACGTCCGGTGGTCGCGATGTAAAAGGCCTCTTTAATCGTCTGGGCGAGATCGTTAACATCCTTGACCAGGTAGTTGTACTTGGTGCATGGACGGCTGATCCCGACGTTGTCGGCCTCTTGAAAGGCATCATTGCCGATGAGACTGGTCGAGACCTGTCCGGTAAAGACCACAAGGGGAACGGAGTCCATAGAGGCATCCGCGAGCCCGGTTACGGTGTTCGTCATGCCCGGCCCGGAGGTCACAAGCACCACACCGGCTTTTCCGGTAGCCTTGGCATAGCCTTCGGCCATGTGCATCGCGCCCTGTTCATGTCGAGTCAGAATGACTTCGGGGTCTTTGTAATCGTACAATACGTCAAAAATCTTCAAAACCACGCCGCCGGGCAGGCCAAAAATAACCTTCACCCCTTCTTTCTTCAATGACTCGACAAAGATCTGAGCCCCGTTTAATTTCATACACTTCTCTCCTCGGTGACCGTCTCTTACACGCCGGATCGTGTTGGATGGCTTCGATCTATCTATGCCACCGTAAATTATGAGAAAACGAGAATTTTAATTTACCACAAGGGTTTGAGACTAGTCAACAGCAATGTTCATGAGCCGGTTATCAGAGGGATTAAGGAGCGGGAGGCGTTTCAAAATGGTCACCTTTATAGATGACCTCCGTGCTCTTAAGGACTTTTGCGGTTGCGGTGGCATCCTGAACCGAAATGACCTGGAGCTCACCGATAATGCGTCGAGGAAGTCGAACGCCCTTCCCGGGTGAGAAATAAGACGTCTTCTCGCCCGCGCGGACGATCGCATAACGGTCCCCGGAACGAACGCCTTGCTGCCGGCCCCTGTCCAGATAGACCACGTCAAACTGAGATTGGTCGACCCGATCTTCTTTGACTTCAACAATGAACCCTTCGAGTGGACCACTCGGGGGCGGAGGAGTGGTTTGATCGACAGAATCCTCCGGGGTCGGTGTAGACATCAGAAAATCGCCCGGGTGGATAGCGTCGTAAGAGGTGATCACCTTGGATGTTACGGTTTTCTCTTCCGGGTCTGCGCCCGTAATCTCTGCTTGGCCCAGGATCCGAATGAGGTCACCCAGATATTGGCCCGTTTTTGGATGGTAAACCTTGTGAACCGAACGGTAAACAGTGTATCGGTCTCCGACCCGGGGCTGGGATCCATCCTTTGGGAGTACATAAGCCGTGTCACCCGCCCCGTTCAACTCGCGGCCGTCCCGGCCGGCGACCACAACGCCCGCGGGGCTCTGACCGGTCAAGATATACCCGCTCGCTGCAAGGAGTTTCATTTCGATTGGCTTCGCCGCGGGGACGGGTTGTTCCGGAGGCGTGATCTCGACGGGCTTTTCGCGCTCCGGGGGGGGCGCCGCTTCTTCAACGACCCTCGGGGAAGGTGAACTCGCGGGTTGTGCGGTTTCAACACGAGCCTCGAGCTGGGCCGCTTCGCCTCCGGGCAGATCGATCACGTTTCCAGGATAGATCAGGTCCGGGTTTATAATGTATTGGTTATTTTTCCAAACTTTCGGCCATAGGAAGGAGTCTTGTAAATAGGCGTTCGAAATGCCCCAAAGGGTGTCTCTTGGCTTTACGGTATATTTTCTTGGACCGGTCGTGGTTTCAGGAACGGTCACGGTTCCGGGCTTGGAGGGAGTGACTTCTTCCGGAGGCGCCGGGGTTTCTTCGGTGGGCGTCGGCGTCTCCGCAGTGGAGTTCTCATCGGCCGACGCAGGCTCGCTCGTCGTGGTGGAAGGGGTTTCTTGACCCCAACTGACCGAGTTAATCCACGGCGCGGCCCACAGGGTCATCGCGATGAAGGTCAAGGCGCTCAGCCACCGTCGACCGAAATTCATCATGCAGAAAACTGCTCCTCAATCGGGTTAGATGCCGGTTTAGATACCGATCGGCTCTTTCGATGAATCCGCATTGATTAGATTACCAGATTGTCTGGAAAAGTCAAGGGGAGACCGATCGGGCTGCCTTGACTCACCCCCTTGAATCCACTATAGTGGCTCTCAATTTATGGTTGCGCATCGCCTTCAAACCATCCGGCATTCACTCCGCGCCCTCGCCGTACTATCTTTCGGAGGGGTCCTGCTTCTGGGTTGTAGCGGGAAAAGCAATATCGTCACGGCCATCGTCATCAATCCGGAGCAGCCGGCCATTTTATTCATCGCCACGAATGATTCCGTGTATAAAACCCGCGATGATGGAGCCACCTGGGTGCCGGTCACGGAGGGTTTGAGCAACGCCCGGATCTTGTCCTTGGCCATCCATCCGACCCATACCTCGACCATTTATGCGGGGACCCTCGGAGACGCCGTCTATCGTAGTGTCGATGGTGGGAATCGGTGGTCCATCATCAACGCAGGGCTCAAAGAGCATGTAACCGTGGTCAATGCTTTTATCTTTTTTCCTCGGGATCCCGAGACCATTCTGGCCGCGACAACGGTCGGGTTTTTTAAAACCGTCAACGGAGGGATGATGTGGGACGAGCTGTCCAGCAAGGGCATGGACAGCGTCTACATCGTGTCGACCGCTTTGGATCCTACCGACACGAATATTTTATATGCCGGCACGAGCGGCGGTGTTTACAAGAGCGTCAACGGTGGAATGAATTGGCGTGAATCGAACAACGGCCTCATGCGTATCGAACCCGGAAACGCGCTTTCATTGGGGGTCAATTCTCTGGTGATGAATCCGATGAAGACGACAACGCTCTACGCCGGAACGACTCGAGGGGCTTTCAAGACGATCGATGGCGCCGCAAGCTGGACCAAGATTCAGGAAGGGATCGGGGAGCGATTTATTGCAGCGATCCTCGTCCATCCCACGGTGAGTACGACCCTGTTTGCCGCGACCCAGGACGGGGTTTACAAATCAACCGATGGGGGTGAGCATTGGGTAACCCTTAACAATGGGCTGGCCAATCTCAACGTCCGCTCGCTGGTCATGCACCCGAAGGATCCGAACATCCTGTATGCAGGGACTCAGGGTGGCCTTTTTAAAACAATGGACGGTGGCGTCCACTGGACTGCTTTGACCATTCGACCGAAAGGGTGAGGGGAATAAGCAGCCCCGGATAATAAAGCCGGTTCGCGGCTCTGCCGCGAGAGGCGCAGGGTTTGGGGGCATCGGAGGACGTTGCACAGCCTCAGCCGCACGGGCCCCCAATTATATTGGTGCCGAAGGGGGGATTTGAACCCCCACGGGGTCACCCCCACTACGCCCTGAACGTAGCGTGTCTACCGTTCCACCACTTCGGCATACAGAAAGAGACAGGACATGCATTCATGACGGCCCGTTTGAGATCCCGTATCCTAACAGAGAACCCTGGGGGTGTCAATCCAGGGTATCCCGTTGAATGGAATGTCAAAAGTAAGGACTTTTTTGTGATATATTTAAAACATAATGCAGCGTTTGAAGATCAGAACACCCTTGCTAAAAACAGTTCTCTTTCCATTTCTTATTATTCTATCGCTTACCGGAATTTTTAATATTTCCAAAGCCTCCACCGATCCCTCCCCCGGTGCTTCAACCGATATCAGTTCTTTGACCACCCCGGCTGAGGGGCCATCGATGGCGGAGTCTCAGTCAACGGAACCGATTGATATGGACTCGAAGCCGTTTGTAGGGTCCTGGGGGGATTATGTCCTGTCCATTCTGTTGATCGCACTTGCGATTTTTTTAACAAAGAAGCGGATCCGCCTGTTTCAAGCCAAATGGGCCATCACTGCCCTCAGTGTCTTTTTGGGATTGCGCTACCTCTACTGGCGGTGGATCTACACGTTAAATACAGAGGATCCCTGGGCCACAAGTATCAGTCTGATACTCTATTCAGCCGAGATTTATGGTTTCCTTTCCGTGCTTTTGTTTTATGTTCAGGTGGCCAAGCCTACGGACCGTTCTGCGAGCCCGCCGAGCGAAACCCAGCTGCCGACCGTGGATATCTTTGTCACAATTTACAATGAATCGCTGGATATCTTGTATCAAACCCTTGTCGGATGTATGGCCATCGACTACCCGGCCGGTCTTAAAAAGGTTTGTGTCCTCGATGATGGGCATCGGGAAGAGGTCAAACGCCTCGCGGAGCGTTTGGGCTGCCAGTACATCCGTCGCACGACCCATGAACATGCCAAGGCCGGGAACCTCAATCATGCCCTGACCCAGTCTTCCGGGGAGTTCGTGATGGTTCTGGATTGTGATCACGTCCCGGTCCGAACCTTTCTCAAAGAGACGGTCGGTTTCTTCAAGGACCCGAAGGTCGCCTTTGTGCAGACCCCGCATTACTTCTATAATCCGGACACGTTTCAACGAAATCTTCGACTGGAACGGGAGATTGTCAATGAACAGGACCTATTTTTCTATGTCATACAACCGGGGCGGGACGGCTTCAACTCCAGCTTCTTCGCCGGCAGCGGGGGGATATTCCGCCGCTCGGCTCTCCAAACCATCGGCGGGTTCCAGGTGGTGACCCTGACGGAAGATCTCCATACCAGCATGGTCCTACACGCAAAAGGATACCGGTCCGTCTACGTGAATAAGATTCTGGCGGCGGGATTGGCTCCCGAGAGCTACGAGAGCTATCTGAAACAGAGGCAACGGTGGACTCGAGGAGGGGTCCAGGTTTTCCTGTTGGACAACCCGCTTTGGAAAGCCGGACTGACCGTGATGCAGCGGATCAATTATTTCGGTTCGCTCTTTTATTTCTTTCACGGCTGGCCCCGTCTGATTTATCTGGCGGCTCCGCTTTCATACCTTCTTCTGAATTACCCTCCGCTCATGGCGCCTTTTCCGATTCTTCTGAATTATTTTTTGCCCTACTATCTATCATCGTTCATGGCCTTTAACGTCGTCAGCAAAAACTTTCGCAACCCCTTCTGGTCGGATGTTTATGAAACCGTGATGTGCTTTTTTATCAGCTGGACCTCTCTGGAAACCGTGTTTACGCCGACAAAGACCAAGTTCCATGTAACGCCCAAGGGGGTGCGGTTTGAGAAGGCCCAGTTGTCCTGGTCTTATGTGATGCCCCACATACTGCTTTTCGCCGTTCTATTGATCGGGCTTGGCGTGGGGGGATATCAATTATGGAATCGCCGCGACCATTTCGATGCCACCTTGTTAAGCGTCATCTGGACCGTCTATAATCTGGTCATCCTGATGGCGGCGGTCATCGTGGCCCGCGAGCGTCCTCAGAAAAGGTCGTCGCCTCGCCTGTTCCGGAAGATCGACTGCGAATTGAAGTTCGGGGGTCGAACCCTCGTTGGAAAAACAACCGACCTAAGCGAGAGCGGTCTATCGATGGTTCTGGATCGCCCCGTGCTTCTCCCGCCGGTGGTTCACGTTCGGTTGGTCAGCGACTTCGGCGAGATCACCGAAATCAAGGGGGAAGTGATCCGGAACGATTCGTCGCCGTCCGGCGGTTCCGGTGTCGGGATTCGATTTTTAAACATCAGCGATTCGCAGCACCAGAGTCTGATCCGCCAGATGTACAGTTCACCGACTGGTTGGGCCGAGGCCCATCAGGCCACCTCCGCCACGTGGGCGTCGTTGGCCTATCTGGTGACCTCATCGGTCCGGGCCTTTGTCAAGGAAAAGATCCTTCGGCGGCTTTCCTCCCGGGTCAAGAAGCGCCTGACGTGCGAACTGGTGGTGGGAGAACGCGTATTCCAAGGGACTACGGAGGACATCAGCAACACCGGTCTCTTGGTGCACCTGAAGACCGACGAGGCCTTCACGAAAGAAGTGACGATCCGGTTGTATCACGAGGATCGGGTGGTTTTCAGTATCCGGGGAGAAATTGTCCGCCGGACCAAGGCGAAAGGACAGGGGGCGATTTACGGGATCCGGTTTCTCGAACGCCAGGATCTCGAACTATCCTCCCTGGCATGAAGTCGAGGAGGTTCCCGTCGTATCATGGGCGCGTGGAATTTTTATTTCTTAGCCAAACTGTACTTATATTTTCGAGGCTATCTTCGCCTCGATTTCGTGTTGAACCTTCTCTTCATCATTTTTCTGGTCATTCCCGTGCCGGCGCAACTGAAGTCTTACCGGTCACTCACCGTCGTTAAACATGGCTTCAGTGGGGTTTTGGGTTTATTGCTTTTGTGGCATGATTCCTGGCTTCCACCGCTCGGAGTTGCGTTGAGCTTTGTTGGGCAAGGCGGGATGCCGTCCAAAGAATACGTCTACCGATTTCTTTTGGAGTTCGTCAATCTCCGGGAAGTCGCCGCGGTGGTTTCAATTCTGGCCTTGGGGATTTTAGTGCGCAATCGTATTCGATTAACGCCGGTCGTCCTGCTCTTACTTGTGATCGTTCCACTCCGCGAGTTTGGACAACACCCGGGTGGGATCGAGGGCGAGGTCCGGGCCTTCTATCGATCGGAATCGTCCCGCGTGGTTCATTTTGAAAAATCAAATACGAAGGCCCCGGATTTTGACATCATTATTTTACATGTCTGCTCGCTGTCCTGGGATGATTTGAGAGGGGTCGGCATGGAAGCCGATCCCTTTTTCAAAACATTTGATGTCCTTTTCACCGATTTTAACTCCGTCACGACGTACAGCAACCCATCCGCCATCCGGCTTCTAAGGGCCAACTGCGGTCAGTCCAGTCATGACGCCCTCTACCACGAGGCGCCGCGGGACTGCTACCTGGTTGAATCGCTTCGTGATCAAGGATTTGAAACCACCTTTACCTTGAATCATGACGGGGTCTACGGTCATTTTGCAGACCAAGTGAAGGCCTTGGGGCATCTGGATACGCCGCTGCTGCCGATCGATCTCCCGATCCAGGCCTATGACTTTGATGGATCGGCCATCTATAATGACTACGCCGTGCTTGAAAAATGGTGGGCCCTTCGGCAGCAATCCCCCTCAACGGCTGCGGCGGTTTACTACAACACGATCAGCTTGCACGACGGCGCTCATTGGGTCGGAGAGAAAGAATGGTGGAAGCGGGACCGCACGGTTTACTACAGAGAAGCGGCGCAGAAACTGTTGGGGGATGTCGCGCGGTTTTTTGATCTTGTGGCGTCGTCCGGCCGGAAGGCCGTCATCGTTTTTGTTCCGGAACACGGTATGGCGCTGCGGGGCAACGTGCTTCAGGTCGCGGGCCTGCGGGATATTCCGTTTAAGCCAATCACCCAGGTGCCGGTCGGGATCAAATTCATCGGGAGAAATCCCGGTCGCGGAGATATTCCTCAACGCGTCATTTCCAAACCGACCAGCTATCTTGCGCTTTCGTACCTGATGGCGTCTTTTATGGAACGAAGCCCTTTCGAGTCGGACGGGTCTGAATCCGATGATCGAATCGCGCATCTGCCTGAAACCGATTTTGTGGCCGAAAACCAGGAAATCCGAATTGCCAAAAAAGGCGCGGAATACTTTCTTTACGGCAAAGAGAAGAAATGGATCGCGCTTCCATCAATTGCCGTTCCACAGACAGGAGGAACTTAATCCATGGTCCGGTGGGTATGCCTTTGGGGAGTGATTTTTTCCGTCAGCCTGCTTTGCAGCGGGCCGGCGTTTGCGCTGGATTATCTGGGCCTGCCCGGTTCGACCTGGGGTTCGGTCAGCCATGATGTGGACAAGCTGGTGGGCTCCGGCGCGATGGGCTACATCAACCAGGGGGTCGACTGGGTCAAGCTGCCGGGGGCGATCACGTTCAACACCTTCGCCGAGTTTCGGTACCGGTTTCGGAGCGAGAACAAGGAATTTTATAATGCCTACAGTGGGGCGACGGGGTTGGAATTCAAACGGTCGCCTTTCCATTTGGGAATGGACTATGTCTGGGAGCGGTTTCCGGCGGAGGGCGTGCAGTCCAACAATCTCCAATACTATCTCACCTGGTACTACGACTGGGACCTCAATCGGGGGTCGCGGAAGGTTCTGGGTGTTCCGGGTTCGATCTGGGGTTCGGTCAGCCATGATGTGGACAAGCTGGTGGGCTCCGGCGCGATGGGCTACATCAATCAGGGAATCGACTGGGTCAAGCTGCCGGGGGCGATCACGTTCAACACGTTTGCCGAGTTTCGGTACCGGTTTCGGAGCGAGAATAAGGAGTTTTATAATGCCTACAGCGGAGCGACGGGGTTGGAATTCAAACGGTCGCCTTTCCATTTGGGAATGGACTATGTCTGGGAGCGGTTTCCGGCAGCAGGGGAGCAGTCGAATAAACTGCAATACTATCTCACCTGGTACTACGACTGGGACTTGAAACATAAGTAGGGCCGAACGGAGAAAGGGATTCACCCAGTTGACAGCCCATGCCGTTTTGACTATACTGACCTCCTTTAATTCGGTGTGCAGACCCGGAAGAAGGAGTGGACGATGAAAGTGATTTTGCGGGAAGATGTCGAAACGTTGGGCCGGATGGGCGATTTGGTCAATGTCTCGGACGGCTACGCCCGGAATTTTTTGATTCCCAAAATGAAGGCGGTTGAGGCCACGACAAAAAACGTCAAGGTTTTGGAACACGAGAAGCGATTGATCGCCGACAAGGCCCGAAAGATAAAAAAGGAGTTTGAGACCCTGGCCAAGAAGATCAACGGTATGCCGATCACGATCCCCGTCCAGGTGGGCGAGGAAGGGAAATTGTTCGGTTCCGTGACGAATAAAGACATTGCGGAAGCATTATCCAAAGAAGGCATCGAGATCGACAAGCGGAAAATTCAGCTCGAGAGTCCGTTGAAGGAGGTCGGCAGTTTTAGCGTCCCGATCCAAGTTTATCATGATGTCAAGGCCCACCTGAAACTCACCCTGATCAAGGCCTAATCTCCAAGAACCGTTCGATTCCTGCCCCGACAGCCGATTGCTATTTCTCGACGGTTTGGGCTATAATCTCCCCACTTTTTCACGGAGAAGGAAGCGACATGCCCCACCTGCGACCTCGGCCGGACGGACGGCGCTGGGACGAATTGCGACCCCTCAAGATCACGCGGTCCTATCTGAAAAATGTTGAAGGATCGGTTTTGATCGAGATGGGCGACACCAAAGTGATCTGCGCGGTCACCGTCGAAGAGACCGTGCCCCCGTTTCTTCGAGGCAAAAACAAGGGCTGGATCTCGGCCGAGTACGGCATGCTGCCCCGTTCTTCCCGTGAGCGCATCCCCCGCGAGTCGGTGCGGGGTCGCGTCGGTGGTCGGACGCATGAGATTCAGCGATTGATCGGCCGATCCCTCCGTGCCGTGACGGACCTTGAGCGCCTGGGTGAGCGCACCCTCTGGATCGATTGCGACGTGATCCAGGCCGACGGCGGGACCCGGACCGCCTCGATCACCGGCGCCTTCATCGCGCTGGCCGACGCCCTTCTCCAGGCTCAAAAACAGGGACGCATGGATCGCATTCCGATCAAGGATTACCTGGCGGCCGTCAGCGTAGGCCGGGTGCAGGGTCAGGCCGCGTTGGACCTGTGCTATGCGGAAGACTCCAATGCCGAAGTGGACATGAACGTCGTTATGACCGGAAGCGAGAAATTCGTCGAAGTTCAGGGAACGGCCGAACAGCAGCCCTTCACCCGGTCCGAAATGGATGCGTTGGTGGATCTGGCAAAGAAAGGCATCAAGCAACTCATCACCCAGCAGAGGAAATTGCTGAAAGGAATCCTGTTGTGCGGACCGTGACAGAGATCGTTGTCGCGACGAACAACCGGCACAAGTTTGAGGAGATCTCGGCCATCTTAAAAGGGGTGCCGGTTCGACTAATCCCGCTCGCCGATTATCCCGACGCCCCGGAGTTGAAGGAAGAAGGCGCGACCTATGCCGAGAACGCCGTCCACAAAGCGCGGACGATCGCCCGGTTTACGGGGAAGTGGGCCCTCGGAGATGATACCGGTTTGGAGGTGGATGCGTTGAACGGCCAGCCGGGTCTCTATTCCGCGCGATTTGCCGGGGAGGGCGTCACGTTCGCCGATAACCGTCGCAAACTCCTCCGGCTGATGGAATCGGTGCCGACCGAGAAGCGGATGGCCACGTTTCGAACCGTCGTGGCGCTGGTCAATCCCTCGGGCGAGACGCACATGGCGGAAGGCGTTCTTCAGGGTCGCATCGCCGAACAGGAACGAGGAACCGGCGGTTTCGGGTACGATGCCGTGTTTGATCTTCCGGAGTTGGGCAAGACCTACGCGGAGCTGACGAGCGAAGAGAAAAACCGCATCAGCCACCGGGCTCGTGCGGTTCAAAAAATCAGGGAGCATTTAAAAAAAATCGTCGGGGTGTAGCGCAGCCTGGTAGCGCACCTGCCTTGGGCGCAGGGGGTCCCCGGTTCAAATCCGGGCACCCCGAGATTTTTGTTTTGAAAAAATCTGGAGCAATGGAGCATTGGAGATTGGAACAATCGACAAGGCTCACATTGCGATCTATTTTCTAATGCTCCAATGCTCAAGAACTTTGCGCCGTCAATTCAGACTGGAAACGCTCCGCGCCCGTAGCTCAGGTGGATAGAGCATCTGCCTTCTAAGCAGAGGGTCGGGGGTTCGAATCCCTCCGGGCGCAAAGATTTTACCCGTTGAGAATGAATTCGCCGTGCTCGATTCGCAGAGTCCGCAGGTGCATGCGGCAGGGCATGGGTTTTAATGCGGGGTTGAACTTTGCCGTCAGAACTTGCGGGACAAAGGCCGGCAGCCAGAGTCCTCCCACATGAAATTGTAAGAATTTATAACCGAGATTCTCCTCGTTCACTAAGTAAGGCACAAGGGCCAGATCCAGACGCGGGATCCATCCCTTAGAGTCGGCATGAATCCGCAATTTCCCTTCTTGGAATTCCACTTCCGAATGCGGCGCACCTTTCAGGCCGGACAGATACGCATTCAGATCCGTTTGAGTGATCCTGAAATGGGGCGTTGCTTCCAACAGGCTGATGATTTCAAACTGCCCGTCCCGTAATAATTTATAGGGATTAACGGTTAGATCCGACAGTTCCATTCCGAGATCCCGAACCATCAGGGATTGCCGCCCGTCGGGCTTTGACTCAACTCGAGCAGAGTCCATCGAGAAACTCACCCTTCGAAACCGTCCCGACAGTGTATCCTGATCTGAAATGGGCTCCACATGGATCGCCCAGCCCTGGGGGTCCTTCACATATTGTCCGAGATAACCCATTAGGGCGGATTTAAATCTTTCGATAAATGCAGCCGGCGTGATTCCGGAAACCGGGGTGATATCCCGAACATAGATTTGAACAATGCTTCCGTCCGGGAGCGGTCGTTCCCATTTTTTCTTGAAGACCGCTTCGAAACCCTCCGGGTCCCGTTGAATCGTTTTCATGACCTCGACCGGGTCATGCGCGAATCCTTGGTCGCCGGTTTTTGTGACGACGAAGTCAGTAAAGGTGGGAAACCGTACCCACGTCGTGACGTCCAGCGGATACCGTTCCAATACCGCGTAATACTCGAAACCATGCCTCTGGAACTGGGCCAAATCCGGGATGACACGGACACGGGGCCGGGGATGGTAGGACTTTTGCGTTTGGATGAACTCAAAGGCGTCTTTCAACGGCCAGGCCTCCCGCTGAGGCGGGAATGCGAGAAACGTATTTATTACCGTATAAAGGCCGAGGCCGATCAGGCCCAGCCCCGTTACCCATGGCTTCCAGCGAAAATTTTTAAGCCAGCCTATCGCGATCAGGCCTACCGCAGGCAAAAACGGCATGGTAAATCGGATATCTTTATTCCGGAGTAGGGTCAAGATGCCGTATCCACTGATGATCCAGAGAAAGAGGATCGGGTTCTTCTTGAGATCTTCACGCAGATAAAATACGACGCCGACCGCGAAAAAGATAAGCCAAAGGTAGTGGATGTCTCTAGGAAACAACCTGGCATAGTAAATAAGGGATTGCGCCGTGAAGATCTCCGGATCACCCTCTTTAACCCCGTTACTTGTGAATCGAGTTGTCATGAAGAGCAGATGCGATAGATGCTCCACGAACCACGGAAGGGCGACCACGCCCCAGATCGCGAAGGCGACCATGATGTTCATCCCCCTTTTGAGACGGTCATCAGCACGGAGGGCCTGGACAACCAGATAAATCAGGGGCAGAAAAATAAAAAAAAGATAAGACCATTTGGTGAGGGTCGCAAGCCCGGAGATCAGTCCTCGCCCAGGCGGTCATGGCCGTCGTTGGGATATCCAGCATAAATATCCGGGACTGGTCTATAATGATCGGAAATGAGGTCACCGCCACGGCGGCCAGAAGACCGATTTCGGGTGAATACAGATGGGTGCCGAGGCGGTACACCGCAAGCATCAGAAGGCCAAGAAAAAGTTGATTTAGTATCCAAGTGGCGGTGTCGATGTCGGGAGGCAAAAAGAAATAGAACACCGACGTGGCCAAAGTCGCAAGCGGTGGATAATAATTATCCACATTGAGCAGGGCCGCGAGGCCGCTGGTCGAGAGACCCAGCCTCTGTAGAACATGATAATACAGGAGGCTGGACATGAGGTGATTCAACGGATCGTGGTAGGGGGGGACTGGGATTCCGACATTCGCGAGAGTCTCCAGGGGGCCCGAACCTCTTGCAGTCGGGTTCTCTTTTCTATAACATAATGGCGACGTCCGCGCAACCTCACGAAGTGAATCGAGGCATAATCCATCCGGGCCGTCCGTTAACCGGAGAGGGTTGACAAGCCGTCTGTTTCTTGGTAAAAGCAAGACTTTACATGCGACGGCCGTATGGGTCTTAAGAGAAATTGGATGATGCGAGTGTCGGAACAGACGGCTTATCCGTGGGTGACGCTTGGACTTGTGGCGGTTTCAATTTTTGCGTCCGTCGGCGGGGCCGGATGCGGCCGTCCGTCGGTCGATACGATTCGTGTCGCCGTCGCGGGACCGATGACGGGTGATCAAAGCAAACAAGGCACGGATCTTAAGAACGGGGTCGAGCTGGCCGTGACGGATTGGAATGAGAAAGGCGGAGTGCTGGGGAAAAGGATCGAGCTCCTGGTCGGCGATGATCAGCATGATCCCAAGCAAGCCGTGGCGATCGCGAACAAGTTTGTGAATTCCGGCGTGGTGGGCGTGGTGGGCCATTGGAATTCCAGCGCGTCGATTCCGGCTTCGGAGGTCTATCACGGGGCGAACATTTCGATGATCACCCCGGCCTCGACCAACCCGCAGGTGACCGATCGGGGTTATACAAATGTCTTCCGCGTCTGCGGTCGAGATGATCAACAGGGGAAGGTGGCGGCCGAGTTTGTCGTCACACAACTGAAGGCCAAACGGGTGGCGGTACTGCATGACAAGACCACCTACGGGCAGGGCCTGGCGGACGAATTTAAGAAGTCGTTGAACGCTTCGGGCGGCGGCCGGGTCGAGGTCGTCTACTACAGTGGGATTACCCAAGGGGACAAAGACTTCCGCGGTGTTTTGACGACGGTGGCCTCCAAAAAGCCGGATGTTTATTTCTTCGGCGGAATCTATCCCGAGGGAGGGCTTCTGGTCAAGCAAGCCAGGGAAGTCGGTCTGAAGGCGCCGATGGTCAGCGGCGACGGGGTCATCGATCCCGTCTTCGTCCAGATCGCCGGGGAAGCGGCCGAGGGGACCTACTTGACCTTCAGTCCGGATACCACCAAGCTGCCGACCGCGCAGGAGGTGCTGAAGAAGTACCGGGCGCGGTACGGCGAACCCGGGCCGTATTCCTTCTATGCCTATGACGCGGCCCAGGTCTTGTTACGGGCCATTCAGTCGGCGGGAACCACGGACGGATCGAAAATCAGCCAGGCGATTCATATAAGCCGGTATGATGGAATCACCGGCCGGCTTCAGTTCGATTCGAAAGGGGATCTGCTCACGACCCAGTACGTCGTGTGGATTACGAAGAACGGAACATTTGAAGAGTTCTGGGCCCCTTCCGGAACATAAAGTGAGCTCCGTCAAGGGAAACGTTGGAACGATCCATGGATCCGAAGGATGATGCCATTCTCGAGAAGGGCGTGATGCTGGTCGCAATGCCCACGCTGTTGGATCCGAACTTCCGGCAGACGGTTGTCCTGCTCTGCGAACACGGAACCCAGGGAGCGATGGGTCTTGTCCTCAATCGTCCGACGAGCGTTCCGCTCTCCACGATCTATCCGGAGGCCGCGAAGCTGTATGGACGGGAAGATCCGGTGTTTGTCGGAGGCCCTGTCCAGACCAATGCACTGATGATTCTGTACCAAGGCGATGGGATTCCAACGGCCCATTCGGTATCGGAGGACGTCCAACTCACCGGCGACCTACACCTGCTGCAGACACTTGAACGCCCTGTAGGATCCGATCTGCGGATTCGATTTTTCCTGGGATACGCTGGCTGGGCGTCTGGCCAGCTTGAGATGGAGCTTCGCGCCGGGGCCTGGAGGCTGTTGCCCTGCGATTCAAAAATCATTTTTCAGGATGATCCCCTCCGCATCTGGCCCCGGCTGATGCAGACCTTAGGCCAGGAATGGGCCGTTTATGCGGACATGCCCCCCGACCCGCGCCTGAATTGATCCGATCCCGGACCGGTACTTCAAATCCTCAAATCGTCCGGGCGCGGACCCGGAAGTCCACGTTGTCCTTCACCCACTGCCAGAGACGCAGTTGTCCGGCCGGATCCGCGTCCGCCTGAACCTGCGCGCTCCATCCTTTCATCACCTCGGCCTCGACCGTCCAGAGCCGCACCCGCTGGCGCGGAATGTACTTACGCCAGTGATCCCCTACCTTGGGACTGGCGTAAGCGAGCCGGAGGGTGAGATTCTTGGAGAGATACTCGATCGGAGTAAGATCGATCGTTTTATATAAGTCGCGGGGGTCGGTCTTGGCGGTTGGGGTTCCGATGTCCGGAATTCCGTCGCTGACGATCACGACGGTGATCGGAGCCAGGATCAGGTTCCGCTCCTTCGAGATCCGCGCCACCTGCTGAATAAAGGCATTGAAGTCGGTCAGGGTGTCGGTCGCCGGAAACCACCCCCGGAGGTCGGCCTCGATCTGGGCGATGTCCTTGCCCTGAAAGTCATGGATCGGATGAAAGGCCTTCGGTTCGTTCATGCCCCTTCCGCCGATTGATCCCACAAACACCTCCCGGGGCTTTTCCAGACCGTCCAGCTCATTAAGATGGCCGTAGATGTAATGGGCCAGGAACGACAGGGCGTCGTCGTAGTACCCCGAGGTGCGAAATGAGCCGCTGGTGTCGACCCCGATGAAAAGGGTCATATGCGTCTTACCCTCGGCCGGCTTCAGATTGCAGGCCGTAAGGGTCAAGGACATCATCACGGCACCGACCCACCCGATAAAGGCAACCAAATTTATGCGCTTCATGGGTTCACCTTCTTCGACTGGAGTTGCAGTTGGGCCAGGATCCCCTGCGGTTCCATGATCGCTTTTAAGTTCTTGAACGGGATACTGAAAACGGGGTACGATGCCACGAGGATCATCGCAAAGTTCAAAGCCGCGGCCAGTACGTGGAGAGCCGGCAGCGAAAGATACTCCAGCATCTCCTGGCTTTTATCATGCAGCCAGCCGACCTCGCGCTTGAAATCCTCAATCGGTGCGCGCCACCAGACCGGGCTCTCGGCGGCGAGCGGTCCCGCTTCGGCCCCTTCCGGCATGGCCATCGGTTTTCGGGAGATGAAGGCCAGAAGCGGCGGAGTGCCAAACTGTCCGAACAGGAACCAGGTCATGCCGCGGACGCCGACCCAGGCGAATGCGGCAAGGGCCAGGGTGGAAGCGATGCCCATGCGGAGCTCCTCGCTGGTCTGCTGCGCGATCCACGGCGTGATTGCGTCCACCAGCTCACGATAGAGGAACATCACTTCAAAAAACATCACGAAGAGTTCGACCACGATCATCTGGATCAGAAATTTGTACTCTTTCTTCTTGAAGGTGTCGAACAGGATCTGGAGGCAGGCGAAGCTTCCCATGATCAGCAGGAAGAGGAACATAAACAGAACCGGCCCGGTGAACTGGGGTGCATCGGTTCCCGCCAGGTCGGCCAGGACCTCCGATACGGTCGGATACAGCGTATAGGTGAAGATCAAGGCTTCCAGCAAACACCAGGCGATCAACAAAATAAATGCGATCCACGGCACCCCGGGCTGAAAATAGCTTTTTGTCATCTTTCCGGTCATCGCGAAGGGGAGGAACAGGATCTGTTTGAAGGCATCGGTCATCAAACGCAGCGCGAGACGCGTCAGCGTGAAGCCCCATCCGATCGCGACGGTGACGACACGGAACAGCCCCACCCAATACAGCCAGATCGCCCGTGCCGCGTCCCACCAGGCCAAGAGGATCATCGTAATGAACTTGACGCGCCCCGAGCGGAACGGGAGCGTGTAGATCGAAAGTTGAGTGCACCAGACGGCGCTTACAATGAGTAGAGCCGGAAAGATCATCAGAATAAACTTTCCGGCCGCAATCCACCCGGAAGGGGAATCGAGAAAGAAATCCAGGATGGCTTGCTGCATGACCGGTATCCAAGCGATCGGTGCCGCCAGGGCTTCAATAATTTCCTTCCATTGCTCGGGAAGTTGATCAAACATGGGAATCCCTCCTTCGATGCTCTATATAATATAGATAAAAATTAAAAATAAGGAGCGGTGCTCCTTATAATCAATCTCAAGATAACAGAAGACCCGGGGTTGTCAAGCGCAAGAGAAGGCTGTAATGAGTTGATAAACATCTTATTTTTTGTCGGAGAAAAAATTGGTCCAGGGAACGGAAATGTACGACGATGGACAGAACTGTACATCGGAATGGTCGATGCATTGACATCCGCACCCCGTCATGTTAGATATACCCCCAATTTTGCGGAGGTATAAACGCGAATGTTCTTCCAACAAATCGTCAACGGTCTGGCGTTGGGCGCGGTGTATGCCCTGATCGCGCTCGGCTACACCATGGTCTACGGAATCTTGGAGCTGATTAATTTCGCGCACGGTGAGATCTACATGATCGGCGCCTACTTGGGCATTCTCCTTTTAACTTTTTTTACCGTCGTCGGTTTAACCCAAAATCATCTTGTGCTCTCCCTGATTCTTGTTTTCGTCGGCTCGGCGCTTTACTGCGCCGCTTACGGCCTGACGCTTGAACGGGTAGCCTACCGACCGCTTCGTCACGCCCATCGTCTTTCACCGTTGATCTCGGCCATCGGCATGTCGATCTTTTTACAGAATTATGTGATGCTCGCCCAAGGATCGGCGGATAAGGTCTTTCCCCACATCCTGCTCGCGGAACCGATCACCTTTTTGGGGGTTCCGGTGGGCCCTCTCCAGATGTTCATCATTCTGACTTCCATTGTATTGATGATCGGCCTTCATATTTTTGTGAAAAAGACACGGCTGGGAAAAGCAATGCGCGCCACGGCTCAAGACAAGCGAATGGCCGGTCTGGTCGGCATCGACATCAACCGCGTGATCGCCGTTACCTTTGTGATCGGATCGATATTGGCCTCCGCCGCCGGCGTGATGGTGGCGATGTATTATGGTCTGGTGAATTTTTTCATCGGGTACGTGGCCGGGATCAAGGCCTTCACGGCGGCCGTGTTGGGCGGGATCGGAAATATTCCGGGGGCGATGTTGGGCGGTTTTATTTTGGGTCTCGTGGAAAGCCTTGGGGCCAGCTACATTTCGAGCGAGTATAAAGACGTCTTCGCCTTCTTGATATTGATCGGGGTCCTTATCCTGCGACCCAGCGGGTTGTTGGGGGAAAAGGCTTCGGAGAAAGTGTGACATGTCTGCTGCGGGCCCGTACTCGGCGTTTCGCAGCCGAGTATTGCAGCCGATGTGTCGCAGCATGCAGGTCGGCGGATCGGAATGTGCGGCTGGCATTGAATTTGAAAACCTTATCTTATATCGGAATCCCGGTCTGGATCGGACTTCTGGTCCTGCCGTTTATAGGAAGCGAACGGGCCCTGGCCTTGGCCGGAGTCACATTTTTGGGCGGGCTCTTCTGGCAGATGGCGACCCGGGTTTCAAGATCGGTGCAGTTTTTACCCCAAATCGGGATCCTGCTCGAAGAGACCGGCCGGCTTATTCGCGTGGCAAGCGAGTGGAAGCCGGCGGATCGACAACGGCGGGCCTTGACCATCATAGTGACGGGCGCTGTTTTGATCCTGCCGTTGGGACTGAATAACTATTTTATTGATGTCCTGACCCTGGCCGGTATTTATGTCGTCTTGGCCTTGGGGTTGAATATCGTCGTGGGCATGGCCGGACTTTTGGATCTGGGGTATATCTCCTTTTATGCGATCGGCGCCTACAGTTATGCATTGCTGTCCACTCGGTTGGGGATTTCCTTTTGGTGGGCCCTTCCCCTCGGCGGCATGGCCGCAGCCGCGTCCGGCGTCGTTCTGGGCGTTATCACACTGCGGCTGCGCGGGGATTACTTTGCGATCGTGACGTTGGGTTTTGTCCAGATCGTTCATCTCGTTTTGAACAACTGGGACCGCGTGACGAACGGCCCCAACGGCATTCTCAACATCGGTCGTCCGGCTCTCGGGGCGTTTGTCTTCAGCCAGCCGATCCATTTCTACTACCTGATTCTGGCCATCGTGTTACTGACCATTCTGGCCGTCGACCGGCTCAACCGGTCGCGCATCGGTCGGGCATGGATTGCGATCCGGGAGGATGAGATTGCCGCCCAGGCGACGGGCGTGGACACGACCCGGTTGAAGATTCTCGCATTCGCGCTGGGGGCGGTCTGGGCCGGGGTCGCCGGGGTTTTTTTCGCCGCGAAGTATGCGTTTGTGTCCCCGGAGAGTTTCACCTTCTTCGAGTCGGTTATCGTCCTGTCCATGGTGGTGCTGGGCGGAATGGGGAGCGTCCCCGGCGTGATCCTGGGGGCCTTGATCGTGGTCATCCTGCCGGAGGTCCTTCGCGAATTCGCGAGCTACCGGATGCTGGTTTTTGGCGCGGCGCTGGTCCTGATGATGATCTTCCGTCCGCAGGGATTGATCGGCAATCCTCGCCGGAGAGTCGAACTTCGATGCCAGGATGAAGGCCGGCTGCTTCGCCCGCATACGGACGGCAAGCGTATGTGAGCGTAGGGGGGAGGCGAGACTGTTACGAAGCATTGCCGGACGGCGGGCTGAACGAGCGTTGATGTTTGAGGTCGATCGTTCCGGTGCGGCTGTAAGGAAACTCCAGGCGGCCCAGGAATGACCGGACCGCAAGCGATCCCTGGATGCGGTATTCCACGGTATCGAAGCCGATCAGTGATTTGAGGCCCTTTTCCAGGTCTTGAAAGGTGGTCTTCAGCGGGAGCGAAATGGGGGTGACGCTCCGACGCGGGATCGAGATGGGTTCGGTCGCTTCCCCTTGTGCGACCGGGCGGTCGTTCAGATAGACCGAGTAGGTGAAGGCCGTTACCGTGAGGCCGAATCCGTTCGGATTTTCCAGTTCGACCAGAAAGGTCAGAGTCGCGCCGGTCAGGCTCAGGCCGGTGACATGAATCTCTTGGATTGCCACGGTCGGACGGGTGATCATCCGACTGAAGCAGCCGGAAAGGAAAAGGGACGCCGTCAACAGCACGATAAAGGTTTTTCGATACGATGACATGATCATGTCGGTGCCTCAAGATACCGCAGATGAGCCGAAACTGCAAGGGGGGATCTTTGTTCGGAGTCGACCATGCCGCTGCTTGAGACGCAGAACCTGAGCAAGGTCTTTGGGGGACTGACCGCGCTGGAGCGCGTCGAGATCGCCGTGGAAGAGGGCAAGATCGTCGGCCTGATCGGACCGAACGGGGCCGGCAAGACGACCTTCTTCAATTGCGTCACAGGGATCTATGCGCCCACCCACGGAACGGTCACGTTTAAAGGCCAATCCATGGCCGGATGGGCTCCGCATAAGATCACGCGCCATGGAATGGCCCGGACGTTTCAAGGCATCCGGCTGTTCGCCGAGATGACGGCGCTTGAAAATGTAATGGTCGGCGCCCATACCCGCAGCCGCGCCGGTGTCGTTGGCGCGTTGCTTCGAAGGCGGTGGGTTCTCGACGAGGAAAGAGCGCTTGCATCCAGAGCCTTCAGACTGTTAGAATTCGTTGGCTTGGCAGAGCGAGCGGAGGCCTGGGCGCGAAATCTGTCGTACGGCGAGCAGCGGCGGCTCGAGATCGCACGGGCGTTGGCCAGCCAACCCGTCCTGCTTCTTTTGGACGAGCCCGCGGCCGGAATGAACCCCCGTGAAACGGGGGATCTGACGCGGTTGATACGGCAGATTCGTGAGCAGGGGATTACAATCCTGTTGATCGAGCATGACATGAAGGTGGTGATGGGGATTTCGGACCGGGTCGTTGTGCTGGACCACGGGGAGAAGATTGCGGAAGGGCCTCCGGCCGAAATTCAGCGAAACCCGAAGGTGATCGAGGCCTATTTGGGGACAACGTGACCCCCTCCGTGTTGAAACTGGAGGACGTCCACACCTGTTATGGTCCCATTGAAGCGATCAAAGGGATTTCGCTGGATGTGAAGGAATGCGAGATCGTGGCCCTGATCGGTGCGAACGGGGCCGGCAAGTCCACCACCCTGATGACGATTTCCGGAGCCCTGACGCCTCGTCAGGGTCGGATCGAATTTCTGGACGAAAATATCGCCGGGCTTCCGACGCATGAAATTGTCGGCCGGGGGATTTCCCAGGTTCCGGAAGGACGGAGGATCTTTCCCCGGCTCACGGTTCTGGAAAATCTTGAAATGGGGGCTTTTCTCCAACCGGACCATCGGGAGCGTGAGGCCGATCTGGCCGCGGTCTTTGAGCAATTTCCGATTCTCAAGGAACGGCAGAGCCAGCGGGGTGGAACCTTGAGCGGCGGCGAGCAGCAGATGCTGGCGATCGGACGGGCCTTGATGGCCCGGCCCCGGCTTCTTCTGTTGGACGAACCCTCCTTGGGACTGGCCCCGGTCGTGGTGAGCCGGATCTTTGAAATCATCCGGAAGATCAATCGGCAGGGAAAGACGATCCTGCTCGTGGAACAGAACGCGCGCGCGGCGCTGAACCTGGCGCACCGGGGCTACGTGATGGAAACCGGTCGGATCGTGATGCAGGACGAGGCCCGCGCGCTGCTTTCAAACCCGCGCGTGCGGGAGGCGTATTTGGGGGAAGGGTGAAACGCACCCCGTTATACGACGAGCACAAAAAACTCGGGGCGAAGATTGTGCCGTTCGCCGGCTGGGAGATGCCGCTGTCGTACACCGGCGTGCTGGAGGAACATCGCGCCACGCGGTCGGCCGTTGGCCTGTTCGACGTCAGCCACATGGGGCGGATCGAGCTGACGGGCCCCGCCGCCGTGGAGTTGTTGAATCGCGTGGCGACCAGTCCGGCCAAGAAACTGGCCGTCGGCGGGATGCAGTATGCACTGGCCTGCAACGAGCAGGGCGGTGTTCTGGACGATATCATGATCTATCGTTTCGACGAACGGCGATACTTCGTCTGCGCGAACGCCTCGAATGCCGAAAAAATCGATCAATGGCTTCGCAAGCAAGCCGCTGGTCTTTCGGGTGTCGACGTGACGGACCGAAGCGCCGAGCTGGCCCAGATCGCGGTACAGGGGCCGCGGTCGCGAGAGCTGATGAAACCGCTGACGGCGGTCGACCTCGACCGGCTCAAGCTCCGACACTGTATCGAAACGAAGGTGGCCGGCGTTCCGATGCTCCTGTCGCGCAGCGGCTATACTGGCGAGCTGGGATACGAGCTGTACCTTCCGGCCGATCGCACGCCCGGCGTGTGGGAGACGTTGCTTCATGAAGGCGCGACGTACGGACTAAAGCCGTGCGGCCTAGGTTGCCGGGATACCCTCCGGCTTGAGATGGGTTATCCGTTGTACGGCAACGACATGGACGAGACCGCCACGCCGTTGGAAGCCTCCTTGGATTTTGCGGTGGATTTAGCCAAAGGCGATTTTATAGGCCGCGAGGTGATGAGGCGGCAAAAGGAAGACGGGGTATCCCGAAAATTGATTGGTTTCGAGCTGCTGCGGCAGGGGGTGCCGAGGCATGGCCATGCGATCTTATGCGACGGCAAGGAGATCGGCGTTGTGACCAGCGGCAACCATTCGCCCTCCTTGAATAAGGGGATCGGCATGGGCTACGTCCAGACCCGGTTCGCCGAGGTGGGCGGTAAAATCCAAATTGATATTCGCGGCAACGCCGTACCGGCCCTTGTGGTCGAAAGACCGTTTTATAAAAAGGGTAAGGCGTGAGGGGTGAGGAGTGAGGAGTAAGGAGATAATAAATCATGGTTAGACTGTCACGGAGGTAACGTGGAATACATACCGAACACCAAAGAAGAACAGCAACAGATGCTCAAGACGATCGGCGTCGAGACGATCGAGGACCTTTTGGGCGATATCCCGTCCGAGATCCGGCTCACCCGAGGGCTTCAGCTTCCTCCGCCGTTGTCCGAGCCGGAATTAAAGACCGAGTTGCTGCGATTGAGCGAGAAGAACGCCGATCTCCTCCATCACGTCTCATTTTTGGGCGCCGGGGCCTATGATCACTATATCCCATCGGTGGTCAACCATCTGGCTTTTCGATCCGAGTTCTACACCGCCTATACGCCGTATCAGGCCGAGATGAGTCAAGGGCTGCTCCAGACGATTTACGAATTTCAGACCATGATCTGCGAGCTGACCGGAATGGAGGTGGCGAACGCCTCGCTCTACGACGGAGGCTCCGCGCTGGCGGAGGCCGCGATGATGGCGCTACGGGTCACCAAGCGAAACGAAATTCTCGTCTCTTCCACGGTCCACCCGTTCTATCGGGCCGCGTTGCGGACCTATCTCTCCGGTACAAGAGCGAGGATTCTCGAGCTTCCGTTAGAGAACGGGGCGACCGATCTTGTGGCCGTCGGAAAGCAACTGACCGAAGATGTCGCATGCATTTTGATCCAAACGCCCAACTTCTTGGGTTGTCTTGAACCGGTGGAAGGTCTGGCGCAGGAAGCCCATCGGCACGGTGTGTTATTGGGCGTGGCGGCCGATCCGATCAGCCTGGGTCTATTAAAGTCACCCGGCGAGGCCGGCGCCGATATCGTTGTAGGAGAAGGCCAGGGAATGGGTTGCGGTCTCAATTTCGGCGGGCCCTACCTCGGCTTCTTTGCAACGAAGCGAGAGTATGTCCGCCAGATGCCGGGACGTGTGGTTGGGGCGACGGTGGATACCAAAGGCCGACGGGGCTACTGCCTGACGCTGCAGACCCGCGAGCAGCATATCAAACGGGAGCGAGCGACCTCCAATATCTGCACCAACGAAGCCTTGGCCGCATTGGCCGCGACCGTCTATCTTTCCGTCATGGGTCGGCAAGGGCTACGCGAGGTCGGGCGACTCTGTCTTCAGAAGGCCCATTACTTGAAGCACCGTCTTTGCGAAATCAAGGGATTTGAGATGGTCTTTCAACGGCCCTTCTTCAAGGAATTTGTCGTGAAAACACCGGTGCCACCGGCCCGGTTGAATAAGCGGTTGTTCAAACATAAAATCATCGGGGGACTGGATCTGGGCGAGGTCGATCGCAAGTTGAAAAATCACTGGCTCCTGTGTGTGACCGAGAAACGCACAAAGGAGGAAATGGATCAGATGGTTACGGTCCTGAAGGAGATCATCGCTTGACAACGGTCTACAAAGGACGCGCGGTGGAATTCAATTTGGAAGAGGCCCATCTTCCGAACGGACGGACCGTGCAGCTCGAAATCCTTCGCCATCCCGGCGCATCGGCCATCGTGCCGTTGCAGGAAGACGGGCAGGTGGTGTTGATACGCCAGTATCGTCATGCCGCCGGCGGGATGATCTATGAAATCCCGGCCGGTCGGCTGGATCCGGGTGAGGCTCCGCTCGATTGCGCGCGGCGGGAACTGGCCGAGGAGGTTGGCCAAGAGGCGTCGCAATGGGAGCGGTTGGGCGCCATCTGGACCACGCCGGGTTTTACGGATGAAAAGATCCATTTATTCCTGGCGCGACACCTGACGCCGGTGGGCCAGGCCCTGGAGCACGACGAGGTGATCGAGGTGGTGAAACGGCCGCTGGAGGAGGCCATCGCGATGATCCGTCGAGGGGAAATCAATGACGGCAAGACGATCTGCGCGCTGATGTTGGCGTATTTTCATGTCAGAGGAGAAGGGTCATGGGTGAACCGTTGATTTTTGAAAAGAGCGTGCCGGGACGCAAGGGATATTCGCTTCCCGACCTGGATGTGCCGGAGGTGCCGATCGCCGAGCTGATGCCGGCGGAGTATCTTCGAAAAGACCCGCCGCTCCTGCCGGAGCTGAGCGAGGTGGATGTGGTGAGACACTTCACCAATCTTTCGCGCGACAATTACGGCATTGACCAGGGGTTCTATCCGTTGGGATCCTGCACGATGAAATACAATCCGAAGGTGAATGAAGACGTGGCCCGCTTTGCCGGTTTCGCCGCGCTGCATCCGCTGCAACCGGCCCAACAGACCCAGGGCGCGCTGCAGTTGTTGTATCAACTGGAGGCGGCCCTGCGCGAGATCACCGGAATGGACCGCGTGACGCTGCAGCCGGCGGCGGGTGCGCAGGGCGAGTTGGTCGGGATGCTCATGATCCGAGCCTACCATCAATCGAACGGCAATCCACGGCGAAAGGTGATCGTGCCGGATTCGGCTCATGGAACGAATCCGGCCACCGCGACCCTGGCGGGCTATGAAGTCCAGGTGGTGCATTCCAACGCGGACGGTCTCGTGGACCTGGACGATCTCAAACATTTGGTGAATCAGGATACGGCGGCGCTGATGCTGACCAATCCGAACACCCTGGGATTGTTCGAGGGGGACATTCTCAAAATCGCCGAGATGCTGCACAGCGTCGGAGCGTTGTTGTACCTGGACGGCGCCAATCTGAACGCGCTGCTTGGACTCTGCCGACCCGGCGACATGGGGTTTGATGTCGTCCATTCCAATCTTCACAAAACCTTCACGACGCCTCACGGCGGGGGCGGCCCCGGGGCCGGCGCGCTGGGCGTCAAATCCTTTCTGTCCCCGTTTCTTCCCGTGCCGGTCGTGGAGAAAACCGAAAAAGGTTATGTGCTGGATGACCGTCGGCCCCAGTCCATCGGAAAGGTTCAGACCTTCTATGGAAATTTTGGAAACCTGGTCCGCGCGTATACCTACATCCGGAGGATGGGCGCGATTGGGTTTCGAAAGGTCAGCACCAACGCGATCCTCAACGCCAACTATATCCGAAAACGTTTGGAGCAGGTCTATCCGGTTCCGTATAATCGATTCTGCATGCACGAGTTCGTGGCCTCCGCGAAAAGATTCCGCGACCGGGATGTCCATGCCTGGGACATCGCCAAGCGGCTGATCGACTACGGCATTTACCCGCCGACGGTCAACTTCCCGATGATCGTGGACGAGGCCTTGATGATCGAACCGACCGAGACCGAGCCGAAGGAGAACCTCGACCGGTTTTGCGAAGCGATGCTGCGCATCGCAAAGGAGATTGAGGAAGATCCGGAGCTGGTCAAGACGGCGCCGCACACCCGGACGGTCACCCGGCTGGATGAAATTCGGGCGGTCAAGGAGCTCAATCTTCGCTGGAAACCGGCATGATCGAGGAACGGATTATCAAGACCCGTGAAAGCGCCGAGCTGATCGATGTGACGGCCGACGTCCAGGCGGCCATCGGCAAAAGCGGCGTGAAAAACGGGATCTGCGTCGTTTATGTGCCCCACACAACGGTCGGCCTCATCATTAATGAGGCCGAGCCGGGATTCCATTCGGACCTCCTGCGGGTTCTAAACCAGCTTGTTCCCGAAAAAGGGACCTACCGCCATCCCGATGGGAATTCCCACGCCCACATCAAGGCCAGCCTATTGGGTTCCTCTCAATATCTTCTCGTGCGGGACGGCCGCGTCGTTCTCGGAACGTGGCAGGCGATCTTCCTCTGCGAATTCGACGGACCGCGAAGCCGGAAGGTCTTTGTAACGGTGTTAGAGGGATAATCGAATGCGCACGCATGACATTCTGATCATCGGTGCCGGCCTGGCCGGGATGCGGGCGGCCGTGGCCGCGGCGCCCGGATTGGACGTGGCGATCGTCTCGAAAGTCCACCCCGTCCGGAGTCATTCCGTCGCGGCCCAGGGCGGGATCAATGCGGCCTTGAATCCGAACGATTCCTGGGAGGCCCACGCGTTCGATACCGCGAAGGGAAGCGGCTATCTCGGCGATCAGGACGCCATCGAGGTGATGTGTCAGGAAGGGCCGGCGGATATCCTGGAGCTGGAGCGGTTGGGCGCGATCTTCAGCCGGAATGAACAGGGCCAGATCGCGCAGCGCCCATTCGGCGGTGCGGGGTATCCCCGCACGTGTTATGCGGCCGACCGCACCGGCCACGCGTTGCTGCATGTCATGTACGAGCAGTTGGTGAAGAAGGGCGTGTTCGTTTATGAAGAATGGTATGTCCTGTCGCTGATTGTCGAAGACCGGGTGTGCAAGGGCGTTATCGCGATAGACGTTCTGCATGGTGAGCTGCAGGCCATTGGGGCGAAGGCCGTGATCTTCGCCACCGGCGGCTACGGCCGGGTCTATTCCACCAGCACCAATGCCGTCATCAACACGGGAGACGGGATGAGCATGGCTTACCGCGCCGGGGCGCCCCTGATGGATATGGAGTTCGTCCAGTTCCATCCGACGACCTTGCGGGAAACCGGAATCCTGATCACGGAGGGGGCTCGAGGAGAAGGGGGATACCTCCTCAACACGTTGGGAGAGCGATTTATGAGTCGGTACGATCCGCAAAAGATGGAACTGGCCACGCGGGATTTCATCAGCCGCTGCGAACAGCAAGAAATCGAGGAGGGACGCGGGGTGAACGGGTGTGTCCTGCTGGACCTCCGTCATCTTGGAAGGAAAAAAATTATGGAGCGTTTACCGCAGATCCGGGAGCTGGCGATCAGCTTTGTGGGCGTGGATCCGATCGAGTCCCCCATTCCCGTAAGACCGGGAGCCCATTATTCAATGGGGGGGATCCGAACGAACTCCTGGTGCGAGACCGAGCTGGCCGGATTTTATGCGGCCGGGGAATGTGCCTGCGTCAGCGTCCACGGGGCCAACCGATTGGGTGGGAACTCCTTGTTGGAAACGATCGTCTTCGGCCGTCGAGCCGGCCTGCGCGCATCAGAGTATGCCCGTACGGTGAAGTCAACCGAGTTTTCTTCGCGACCCCTTCAGGCGGAGCGGAATAGAATCGATCAACTTCTAAAGCGCAGAAGCGGGGAACGCATCGGGCCGCTTCGCGAGGAGTTGGGAGTCGCGATGACGGATCATCTCGGGATTTTTCGCAGCCGGGAGCGAATGGAAAAGGCCCTAGAGAAAATCCGTGAACTTAGGAAACGGTATGAGCAGATCTATCTGGAAGACCGTGGAAAAATCTTCAATACGGAGTTGACCAACGCGTTGGAGGTGGGCTCGTTGATTGATCTGGCCGAAACGATCGTGGTCGGCGCGATCGCCCGGGAGGAAAGCCGGGGTTCCCATTACCGGAAGGAGTTTCCTCATCGGAATGATCCCGGTTGGTTAAAACATACCCTGGCCTATTGTACGGATTCGGGACCGCGACTTGAATATGCGCCGGTGACAATCACCCGCTTCGCTCCTCCGAGCTGAGATTATACCAAAGGATCTATCTCTCCTCTTCATGTTACTAAAACACAACACGCAAACCAAGTCCTGTTGTCTTTATACAACAAAGAGCCGTAATTATTCGTCTGACCTGAAGATGGCTTTACAGATGCTTCTATTTTTGTTTATGGATTACAACAAGTTATATGAGGATTAAGAATTTCTTCAAGATAGCTGTCTTATGGTACATCTCTTGCACACAACTGATAGCGTTCGGAGTTATCATGTATCTTCAGAAAACAATCCAAAAAATCGTTCAGTGCTCCGGAATCGGTCTTCATTCCGGGGGTCCGGTAAACCTGCGGCTGGTACCGGCTCCGATCAACACCGGGATCACCTTCATAAGAAAGACGACTCAAGGGCCGGTTCCGGTGAAGGTGGATGGAACGAAGGTCGTTGGGACGTTGCTCTGCACCACGATCGGTGAGAACGGAACAAAAGTCCAGACGGTCGAGCACCTGCTGGCCGCGCTGTCAGGTCTTCAGATCACCAATTTGATCATCGAATTGGATTCGGCCGAGCTGCCGATTATGGACGGGAGCGCCAAACCGTTTGTCGATTTAATCCTCAACGCCGGAATTCAAGAGCAGGGGGTTCCGCAACCATTTATAAAGATCACCCGACCGGTTGATGTGCGTGACGGTGGGAAATGGATCCGGATCCGGCCTTCGTGGAAATTTCGAGTAAACTGCACAATCCGGTTTGACCATCCCCTCTTGGCCCATCAGAGCTGTTCCTTCGAGCCCATTTCGGAGGATTTTGTGGAGTGGATTGCGCCCGCCCGGACCTTCGGTTTTCTAGAGGAAGTAGAGGCGCTTCGTAACCACGGCTTGGCCCGGGGCGGATCGCTTGAGAATGCCGTCGTGGTCGGCCCGGACGGTGTCTTGAATAAAGAAGGGCTTCGCTACGCCGACGAGTTTGTCCGCCACAAGATCCTCGACATTCTCGGGGATCTCTCGTTGTTGGGCATGCCCATTTTAGGCGAGGTGGAGGCTTACTGCTCGGGTCACCAGCTGAACACGAAATTGGTCTCCGAGATTCTGTGCTCGACCGATTGCTGGACGATGATCAAGGACCGTCCCTCGGCCGTGCCGACACCGTCGCCGATCGATTCCAAGATCGCGGCTCAGGTATAAGATGAAACGTTTTCGAACCCGAGTAAAAGCAGCCGTCCTTCCCCGCCTTATCGAGATCGGCCGTTTTATTTTCATGTCTTTGGCCTTCCTGCTTTTCGTGTTTCTTTTCTGGGCCGTTTCCCTGATCGGCCACCATTCCCACTAAGTATTGTCCTATCCTTCTCAATCGGGTCTTGGTTTCACTGGAAGCGGTTGACCCTCTTCGTCCAAACCTGTAGAATTCAATAAAATTTAAATCGAGGTTTCCGCGTGTCCGATCCATGGGTACTCTCCGCGTCGAATGTTGCACTCGCCCTTTCAGACCCGTTCGGTTTGTGGCAGGACCGTCACGGTGATCCGGGGCTCAGGGATTCTGAAGATGAGTATGCCCGTTTCCTCCAAGAGCAGGGACTGCGGATTGAAAAAGAGCTTCTCCTAAAACGTCATGAACAATTCAGCGACCTGAAGTCCCTTTCGTTTGAATCAGCCGTGACCCAGACAAAGCAGTTATTGAAGTACGGTCACGTGGTGATTTATGGCGGCGCGCTGGAATCGGGCGTGCTGGGCCTGCGCGCGCAACCGGATGTCATTCAGGTGGAGCGGGGAAGGTGCATCATTGAAGAATATAAACTGGCCGGGACGCCGGACGAGACGCACGAAATCCAGGCCCTGGTTTACGCCTATCTTTTAAAGAAAGGATACGGGATGGAATGCGAGAGTCAGATCATCTCGCGTCTCAACGAGGCCTTCCCGATTCCGTATGACGAGATCCGAGTCGAGGAGGCCATTCAGCGCGCGCGGGAGATCATTGCCAGTGAAAGACCGCCCTACCCGGTTTATAATCGCATGTCCCGCTGGAGACGACTTCAGAACAAGATGGCGCACGACCTTCACGATGTCACGTTGACCTGGAACGTCGGGGCCGTTCATGCCGAGAAGTTTCACCGAATGGGCATCCATACGCTCGGGGATCTCGCTCAACTGGATCCCAACACATTAAAAACGATCAAGGGATTGGGTCCGAAGAAGATTCCGCAAATCCTGAACTCGGCCAAGTCCCAGCTTTCAAGACGGGTAATTCGAGTCGGGCCCTACCCACCGGTGAAAGATCCTCCGGAAGTTGAACTGTTTTTAGATCTTGAGGGAACGGGGGAGCTGTTTCAAGATGATCCGACTTGGAACTGCATCTACTTGATCGGGCTTATCGCTCGGTCCGACGGTCGAGAGGGGCCTTACGTCGCTTATCTGGCCAAGAAACCGGTCGACGAAGAAACGATTCTCATGGAATTTTTTGAATCCCTTCGGAAAGAATCCCGACGTTACCGTCTCTACCACTGGGACCATTATGAGAAGACTCAGCTCAGAAAGGCGAGCGAGCGACACGGTCTTCTGGACGACTTCAACGCGCTGGTTCAGCCTCATCTGGAAGATCTTTGCAAAGCGGCTCAAGTGTCCTATATTCTGCCAACGCCCGGCTACAGCATCAAGGTCGTCGCGCCGTACTTTGGGTTTCATTGGTCGCAGGACGCTTCGGAGGTGGATGCGATGAAGAGCGCGATGATTTGGTACAAGCAGGCGGTTCAGGGCGGGACCGGTCATGCCCTGGACAAGGTTCTACGTTACAATGAGGACGATTGTAAAGCGATGATGGTCGTCAAGGACGGGTTCGAAAAATTGGAACGGTCCGGGGAGGGACGATTGGCGATCCGCCCCTACCGGTAATTTGTGAACTGCAACGGCAGACCAAAATCCTGACCTTTCAGAAGAGCAATGATGGCTTGGAGTTCGTCTTTGTCCTTGCTCAACACGCGGACCTGATCCCCTTGAATCTGGGTCTGGGCCTTGAACTTCGCATCCCGGATCGCCTTGGCGATCTCTTTGGCCTTCTCGGAGGAGATCCCCTGCTGCAATGTGATTTTCTGCCGGACCGTCCCGCCCAGCGCTTCTTCCACCACACCGTAACTTAACGCTTTGAGGGAAACACCGCGCTTCACCAGCTTGGACTGGAGAATATCCAGAACGTTCTTTAACTTGTATTCGTCATCCGACACGACGATCAGGTCGGTGCCTTCCAGCGTGATGCGGCTTTTGCTTCCTTTAAAGTCGAACCGCTGGGCCAGTTCTTTGGAAGCCTGGTCCACCGCATTCTTGACCTCCTGCAAGTCGGTTTTGGAAACGATATCGAACGAGCTGAGATTGGCCATGGCACTCTCCTTAATTAAGGGCGCTTGAGAATCTCGATGACCAGTTCCGCTAACTTCTGCGGACTGAAGGGTTTATTCATATAGTCCGTTGCGCCGAGGGAGATCCCCTTTTCATGATTCGCCTGCTCGCCCCGCGCCGTCAGCATCACAATCGGGATCCGGGCGGTGGTCGGATTGGACTTCAGTTTTTCGCAGGCCTCAAACCCGTTCATTTTGGGCATCATCACGTCCAACAGGATCATGTCCGGCCTAAGAGCCTGGGCCATCTCGATGGCTTCGAGACCGTTGGTGGCCTCCATAACCACCAGGCCGCACCGACCGAGTTTGATTTTGATCAGCTCACGAACAAACCTCTCATCGTCCACCACCAGGACTTTTTTCCCGGCGACCTCGGCTGCCTCGGGGATCGTCATCGGATCCCTCCGGGGGATTCAGCCGCGGCGGACGGGCGGGTATATTTCACCACGCAATTCCCGCCACGCGATCGGGCCTCGTCCAGCGCTTGATTGGCATGGACCATCAGTTGCTCCGGCGTCTCTCCGTCTTCAAAGAAGGTGGCCAGGCCAATGCTGATTGTGAAATGTTGGGCCGGAGTCGGGCCGGCGGAAGCCGTTTCGCTCGACGCAAACGCATGCCGTTCGATGATTCCGCGTATTTTCTCTCCGACCAGTCCGGCCGACGGCTTTGTCGTTTCAGTCAGGATAATGGCGAACGTACTACCGCCGCAACGGCAAAGGGGGTTCGCCGCCCGCGTGTTTTTCCGCAACAGTTTGGCGGTTTCCTGGATCACCCGGTTGCCGGCTTCAACGCCGTGCTCCTCGTTGAAAGACTGGAATCGATCCAGGTTAACCAGGAGCAGTGAAAAAGTCAGCTGGATCCGAAGCGCCCGGTTTGACTCATCGGCGAGACGGTTCTGTAAGTAGCGTTCGTTGTAGATACCGGTCAGGCCGTCCACCATGCGGGCCTTGTCGGGATACAGCTTCTCGAACTTCCGGATCTCGGTCAACAGCGCCTCTCGGAGCGATTTGCCCTTCTGGATCACGCCTCGGATTTTGGCGTTCAAGCGGGTCCGATCTTCCTCGGTCAGGGAGCGCGCCGTGAAGATGATCACCGGAATATTTTTAGCCGTCGGGTGGAGTTTGAGTCGTTCCAGCGCTTCAAACCCGCTGATATCCGGCATCAGGAGGTCCAGGAGGATTAAGTCCGGTTGGATCTCGATGGCTAAATCAATCCCTTCAATAGCCTGCTGGGCCCTGAGAACTCCGTAGCCCTCGGATTCGAGGATGGCGGACATCAATTGAAGGATCTTCGGATCATCGTCGATCACCAGGATATTGACCGGCTTGCGTTTGATTTTGCTGGAGAGGTCGAGCTTCTTCAGGCTTTCCAGAATCGCCTTGCGGTCGATGGGCTTGGTAAAATAATCGGTGGCCCCGAGGCTGAAACCCAGCTCCCGGTTTTCAATGATCGAAATGATGATGACGGGGATGTCTTTCGTCTCTTGAAGCTGTTTCAATTTCTGGAGGATGGTCCATCCGTCCTCGCGCTGCAGCATGATGTCCAGCGTGATCGCAAATGGTTTGAGCAGAACGGCCTTCTCAATGGCCTCCTCTCCGTCGGTGGCATGGTCGACGTGATACCCTTCCTGGTTTAGGTACAAGGTCAGGAGCCTCTCAACGGTGGGGTCGTCTTCCACCACCAGAATGCGTGGCAGGGTGGCCGGTACGGTGGGGTTCATCTCGGCCGGCGTCGAGCCCGGGGTTCGATCCCGTATCGGCAAAGCCGAGGGCTTGGAATCTTCGACGGCCGGGGCTTGGGGTGTTTCCCGAGGGATGGACGGCGACGGCAGGGGTGCCGCCTGCATCGGGAAAATGATCGTGAAGGTGCTACCGCGGCCGTATTCGCTTTCGACGTCAATGCGTCCGCGGATCAGCTCCAGAAACTGTTTTGAGATGGTCAAACCCAACCCCGTTCCGGGATAGTCCCGAGAGAAGGAGCTGTCCAGTTGTTGAAACTCTTCGAAGATTTTCACCTTGTCCTCTGGCCGGATGCCGATCCCGTTATCCGAGACCGCAATCTCCACGGCCGGCTGATCGTGCAGCGTCGTGAGCCTTGACCGAACTCGAATTTCGCCGCCGGCCGGAGTGAATTTGATCGCGTTGCTTAACAGGTTGAGCAGGACCTGTTTGACTTTTCCCTCATCCGTGTAAAGAGAGGTCGCCTCCGGATCCACCCGGGCTTCCAGACTCACCCCTTTTTTGGCCACCAGGGGAGCGACCGTCCGTTTGATGCTGTCGATCAAGGAAGCCAGGTCAAACGGATGGCTATGGAGCTCCATCTTTCCGGCCCGCAATTTGGACAGATTGAGCAGATTATTGATGATCTCCAAGAGATGATGCCCGCTCTCCTGGATGTTCCGGATGTAGTCGTCTTGGTCCGGAGTCAGATCTCCCGAAACGCGATCCAGCAGGAGCTCCGAGAAACCGATGATCGAGGTCAGCGGCAATCGGAGCTCATGGCTGACGTTGGACAGGAACTCGGACTTCAACCGGTCGATTTCCTTGAGCCGGTCGACTATCATCCGCTCACGGGTGTACAGCGTGGCATTGTCGATGGCGGTTCCCATCTGGTTGCCGATGGAGGACAGGAGTTGGAGATCGGAGGGGGTAAACCGGCGCGGGGTCACGCTGGCAATCGTCAGGGTAGCGACCGTCTGATTTTTGTTGTTCACCGGAATGCAGACGATGGAACGGCATCCCCCTTGAACGAGCGGACTGTCCGTATAATCCCGAAGTTGGGCCTCTTCGATCACGATCGCTTTTCCGAGCAGGGCCGCTTTCCGAGAGATCGGATCGCCGGGCTCGACCTTGGCTGCGGATCGGACCTGTTCATTGGAGAGTCCCCGGTGGGCTTTCAAGAACGACTGGCCTTGCGCGGCGTCCCCGGTGTGGATGATCCCGGTTTCTACATGCATCACGTCCAGAATTTTTTCCAACGTCGAGTCTAAGATTTCCTGAAGGTCCAGAGACCGGTTGACGGTCAGGGCGATGGTGTTCAACACCGACAACTCTTTCGTCCGGTCCGCCACACGCTGTTCAAGGCTGGTATAGGATTCTTCGAGATGGACGGCCATCTGATTGAATTCCTCCGCCAGTTGTTCGATTTCGTCGTTCGTCTCGATCTTCAAGCGGTGACGGAGATTGCCTTTGCCGATCAGTTCGGCGCCGACATGCAGGATGTGCACCGGCTGGACCAGTCGCTTGGACACCGCCAGGGCCAGAAGAACCATCAGGCCGACAAGGGCCACGCTCGCAGCCGCCACATAGATCAAAAGGGAATGGATGGGAGCGTACAGTTCCTTTGGGTCCTGACGGGTAAAACCGAACCAGGGCGCCGAACCGGACCGGGTCAAGATCTGATTTGAACGGTCCAATGGGGCAGTCCCGACGATCGAGTTGGTTCCGCCGTGCGCGTCATTACGGACCAAGGTCCAGTTAGGTTGCTGTGTCCCCGTGATGGCCTGCATGAGTTGGGGATCGGTGACATGCATGCCGGTCGGCAGGATCGGGCAGATCAGAACACGGCCGTTGCCGTCGATCAGCATGGCATGGCCCGTTTTGCCGAAACGAACCTCTTCGATTCGTGTCTTGAAGAGCTCCTTTATATCACTGACCAATATCAAGGTGCCGACAGCCCCGCCGGTGGAAGGATCAAGAACAGGGACGCCCATGGTGACCAGGAACCGGTCGGTTTTGGCGTCGCGATAAAGATTGCCGAGGTAGGGCTGACCGTGTCCATTCGAGAAGATCTTGTTCCATTCCATTGTTTCCGAAGAGAGAAAGGGCGGACGATCGTTGATGCTGGCCACGAGGGCTCCGCGCCGGTCGGTGACATACAGTGCGACACGAGAGGTGTGTCCTTCCTGAAGTGTTAAGGCCTTGGCCAGATAAGCCGAAGCCGGGTTGGACAGGATGCCGTCTGAAAGGTCCCGTGTTCGGTGAGCGTCTTCCCAGTCCTGTCTCGACCGGTTTAACCGTTGCTGAACGGCCGATTCCGACAATCCTCGATAGGCCTGATTGGCCCGCGCAACGGTTTTGAAGACTTCCACCTCGGCGGCGGCGTTCGTCAATTCCTCGATCTTTCGATCGATCAGCAGGTCGGTTTTGCTTGCGGCCTCGCGCGCCAGTCCCGCAAAGTTTTCGCCGAGGGCTTTGCGGAGTTCCTCGGTTCCTTTGAGGTAGGTTAAGGTCAATCCCAAGACGACGGGCAGGATACCGACAAAGACGGTGGCCCCGATCAGTTTTTTGCGTAATCCCGTCTTCCGTTCCGTCCCGCTCATTCCCAATACTCCATCCAATCGCCGAGTCGCTGGTATGGCCTGGCGTGGACGTCAGGGCCTCCGGAGAGGCGATTCGACCACCACGACATCCTTGGGCGGCGTGAAGACAAAAAACCGGTCCTTCAATCCGGTATCGTTTCGGATCCGTGCGAACTGAAACCGCGATTGGTTTCCATTCGCTTCAAATAACGTGAGCCGCGTGATGAAATACGTCACCGGATCCACATCCATTAGAAGTTTTGTCAGGCCCGTGTTGGGATCTTTGGGGATCAGGGTCAGCGAGGGTGGGTCCTGGGGCCGCGGCCGAGCCGGATCGGTCCACTGCACGGTGAAGTCCCGGTCCAGCCGGCCGACGCCGCTTAAGAGATGGAGAGGCAATTGGGAATCGGAGATTTCGGCAAAAGGGCTCACGATCACCTGCTTTTGTTCCGGTGTATAGATCCAGATCTTTTGCTCATTGACGAGGATTTGGTGCCGATTCGGTTCCAGATAATCCCACCGCAGTTTATCCGGTTTCTTGATATACAACGTTCCCCGCGAGGTGATCGGCGAATCAAATCCCTCGATCTGCGTGACCTGTTCAAACTCGGCCTTCCAATCGGTCGTATGTTCATACGCGGCCTGGATTTTCTGGACCACCTCGGTCAGGGAATTCTCGATGACCGGGACAGGCGCGGCGAAGGTGCGACCGGACATTTCAAAAAAGCCGGCCAGGCCAAAGAGGAGCATCCAGTGGGTCTTCGAATGAAAGGGGTTCATCCGAATCATCCGACCGGCTCGTCCCGTCGGCTGAGGACTTCCCGTGGTTTGCCTCCCGCGGCCGGCCCCACGATCCCGTCCTCCTCCATCATCTCGATCATTCGGGCCGCCCGGGGATAGCCGACGCGGAGCCGTCGTTGGATGAGGGAGGCCGAGGCCGCGCCGGAGGTGACGACCAGCTCGACCGCTTTTTCATACAGCTCGTCCCGCTCGTTTGCATCCGACTCCTCGGCCTCGCTTCCTCCGGCATGGGCGGAGGGTGAGAGGTCGATGTACTGCGGTTTGCCCTGGGATTTGACATGATCCACGATCGCGCGGATTTCGTTTTCGGAAACAAAGGCCCCGTGAATGCGCGTGATCCGGCCCGTTCCCGGAGCCAAGAAAAGCATGTCGCCCTTTCCCAGCAATTGCTCGGCTCCATTGGCATCCAGAATCGTTCGGGAGTCGGTCTTGGACGAGACCTGGAACGAAATCCGAGCGGGGAAATTGGCCTTGATCAGGCCGGTCAGAACGTCCACGGAGGGCCGCTGGGTGGCCACGATCAAGTGGATGCCGGCCGCACGGGCCATCTGGGCCAGGCGCGCGATGGAGTCTTCGATTTCGCGCGCCGCGACCAACATCAGGTCGGCCAGCTCGTCTACGATGACGACCAAGTATGGGAGCGGAGCGTTGGGCAGGGGCGGTTGAGCGTCGAGGCCTTCATCGGATCCGATCGGGGTCGTTTCCCTCGCGGGTCGCGCCGGACCGAGGGCCGCCCGCTCCCGAAGCTTCTTGTTGTAGCTCTCAATGTTTCGGGCGCCGGCTTCGGCCAGAAGGCGGAACCGTTGCTGCATCTCGGCCACCAGACGTTGGAATACCTTGGGTGTATCCTTGGCCCGGACGAGAACCGGCGTTTGAAGGTGCGGTATTCCGTCGTAGGCGGAGAGCTCCAGCAGCTTGGGATCGATCATGATGAACTTGACCTCATCGGGCGTGGCCGAGTACATCAGGCTCAAGATCATGGTGTTGAGGGCGACGCTTTTACCGGAGCCGGTGGCGCCGGCCACCAGGAGATGGGGCATGCCGGCCAGGTCCGCCACGATCGGGGTTCCAAAGATGTCCTTTCCCAGGGCGAGGGTGAGCTTGGATTTCGTCGTTGTAAAGGCCTCGGCGGTCAGGATCTCCTTGAGGTAGACATCCTCACGACTGGTGTTGGGAATCTCGATCCCCACGACCGATTTCCCGGGCAGGGGGGCCACAATCCGGACGCTCATGGCCCGCATCGCCAGGGCCAGATCATCCGATAGGTTGACGATACGGTTCACCTTGACGCCGGGTGCGGGCTCAAATTCATACATCGTGACGACCGGTCCCGGATGGACCTGC
>JACQBZ010000061.1 GCA_016194285.1 Nitrospirota bacterium
CGCGGAGTTATTAAACGTACCGAGAAAAAGTCCAAGCGGCTGGCCTTGACCGAGCTGGGACAAGACCTCGTCCAACGGCTCTCTACGGAAACAATCGTGATGGAAAAGGTGGCTCAACTGACGCCCGATCTGCTCAAGGATGGGGCGTGGAAGGGAAAGTCGTTCCGAAAATACAATATCGGTCTGCGACCGTCCCGAATGGCCGCGGGCCGGAAGCATCCGTATCGGGAATTTCTCGACAGCGTCAAGGCCAAGCTGGTCTCGATGGGCTTTCAGGAGATGCGCGGGCCGCTGGTCGAGTCGGAGTTCTGGAACAGCGACGCGCTCTTTATGCCCCAGTTCCATCCGGCGCGGGACATCCATGACGTCTATTTCGTGAATCATCCCAAGTCGGTGACAACCTTGCCTGAACCCTATGCTTTGCAAGTGGCCAAGACCCATGAGTCGGGCTGGAAGACCGGCTCGCGCGGATGGCGCTACGCTTTCGATCTTGAAAGAGCCAAACGCCTTGTCTTGCGAAGCCAGGGTACGGCCGTCTCGGCCCGTACGCTGGCCGCTTCTCCAAAAATTCCAGGAAAATATTTTTCGATCGCCCGTTGCTTCCGTTATGATCTGGTTGACGCGACGCATGCCCCGGATTTCTTTCAGGTGGAGGGAATCGCGCTGGGCGAGAAGATCACCTTCCGGACGCTTCTGGGTCTTTTGAAACTGTTCGCGACTGAAATGGCCCACGCCACGGAAATCAAGTACCTGCCGGCCTATTTTCCGTACACCGAGCCGTCGGTCGAGATGCACGTCAAACATCCCCGGCTGGGTTGGATGGAGCTGGGCGGGGCGGGCCTGTTCCGTCCGGAGGTGACATTGCCACTGGGCGCTAAAGTTCCCGTGATCGCCTGGGGACTGGGTCTGGACCGGATGGCGATGGTCGCGCTGGGCATTGGCGACATCCGGGATCTTTTCTCGAGCGATCTGGATCTGATCCGAACCAAACGGGCGAGGCCGTAACCCATGCCGACGATTCAGGTCAAAATTAAGGATCTTGAGACCCTCCTGGGCCGGTCTCTCACGCTGACGGAACTGGCCGACCGACTGCCGTTGGTGAAAGGCGAGATCAAAGAGCATGATGAATTCTCCGGCGAGCTGAAACTCGAGCTGAACGATACGAACCGGCCGGATCTGTGGTGTGTCGAGGGAATAGCCCGGCAGATCAAAACGCATCGTCTGAAGAAGGCCGTTGCATATCCCTTCTATGGCGGGAAGCGGAAAGCCGCGGCCGTCATCGAGGTGTCGCCTTCATTGAAAACCATTCGCCCGTACATTGGCGCCTGCATCGCGCGCGGGCTGTCCATTGACGAGGAGACCCTGATCCAACTTATCCAGACGCAGGAGAAGCTCAGCGAGAGTTTCGGCCGGAAACGGCAATGGGTTTCGATCGGGCTTTATCGCCTGGTCGACATCGCGTTTCCCGTGTTCTACAAAACGGTTCAACCGGACGGGGTTCGGTTCACCCCGCTCGGGTTCGAGTCGCCGATGACGCCGGCCGAGATCTTGAAAAAACATCCCAAGGGCACGGCGTACGCCGGTATTTTATCCGGGGCCGGAGTCTATCCTCTGCTGGCGGACCGGGAGAACAGGATTCTCTCTTTCCCGCCGATCATCAACAGCCGCGAGGTCGGCGAAGTGCAGGTCGGGGACCGCGATCTGTTTGTCGAGGTGACCGGGACCGATCTCCGCATGGTGATCCTGACCGTGAATATTTTGGCGGCCAACCTCGCCGATCGCGGTGCCAAGGTCGATCCGGTCGAGGTCCGTTATCCGTATTCCACGGATTTCGGACGAAAGATTACGATGCCGGCCGTTTTGGCCAAGCCGATGGGGATGACACTGGATCATCTGAGCTCGGCGTTGGGAGAAACGATCGCGGCTCCGAAGGCGGTTTCGGTTCTGAAGGCCTATGGATATAACGTCCAATCCCGCGGTCGCCACCTGACGGTATCGGTGCCGGCTTACCGGGATGATTTGCTTCATCCGGTGGACGTCGTGGAGGATTTTGCAATCAGCCGTGGATATGAAAACTTTGAATCCGAGATGCCAACCGAATTTACGCTCGGAGGGCTCTCGTCCATCGAGCAGTTCTCCGATCGGGCGCGGGAATCCATGATCGGGATGGGATTTCAAGAAGTGATTTCAAACATCTTGACAAACCGGGAGGAATCGATCGACCGGATGGCCCTCTCCGGTATGAATGTGAATCTGGTCGCGGTTGAAAACGTGATGTCGCAGACCTACTCGGCGCTGCGGAACGGGATCGTCCCGTCGCTGCTGCGGGTGGAATCCGCCAGCTCAAAGAGTTTTTATCCCCATCGAATTTTTGAGGCGGGTGAGACGGCCGTTACGGATGCGAGAGCGCCCGAGGGGACTCGGACCGTTTTGAAACTGGCTTCTCTTATCGCCCATCCGGCGGCCAATTTCTCAGAACTGCATTCCTGTCTGGATTTATTGATGTACTATCTGGGCGGGACCTATCAATTGGAGCCCACCTCTCATCCTTCCTTCATCGAGGGGCGAGTCGGGAAGATCGTGACCGGAGGCCGTGACCTTGGCCTCATCGGCGAACTTCACCCGCAGGTCCTTGAGAACTGGCAGATCACAATGCCGTGTGTGGTTTTCGAGCTGGCACTGGACTTTCGCACCGAATCGTTGCCTAAATAGACGCCTCCAAACAAAAGAGCAATGGATTTCCCCAATTCCTTTCCCATCCAAACCGAATGAAAAATTTGCGCAGGATGCTATAGAGGCTGAATTTTAATTCGCTCGCTAACCGTTCTTACAGACGGGGATAGGATGACGATGTTCTGCGGATCGACTAGGCCGCGGCCAGTTTGGACTTGGCCGTTTCGGCGATTTTCGCAAAACCCTGGGGATCGGTCACGGCCAAGTCGGCCAGAACCTTCCGGTCCAATCCGATACCGGCCTTCTTCAATCCGGCCATAAACTTCGAGTAAGAAAGCCCGTGATTGGACACGGCGGCATTAATCCGCACGATCCAGAGACGGCGGAAATCCCGTTTCCGTTGGCGCCGGTCGCGGTAGGCATACTGCCGTCCTTTGTCCACCAACTCGGTCGCGGTGCGAAAGAGCCGATGTTTCCCGCCCCAGAAGCCCTTGGCCAGTTTCAGCCGGCCTTTGCGGCGAGCTCTTGTTTTTGGACCTCCTTTTGTGCGTGGCATTCGTGCACTCCTTATCAGTTAATAATTCATTTCAGGCGTACGGCAACAGGCGTTTAATCGACTGTTGATCGGCCTTCGAAACCAGTCCGGAGGTTTTGAGGTGCCGCTTCCGGGACCGGGTTTTGTGGGTCAATAGATGGCTCTTTCCGGTCTGCTTATGTTTGATCTTACCGGTTCCGGTCCGCTTGAACCGTTTGGCCACTCCTTTGTGCGATTTCAACTTTGGCATTTGTTTATCATCCTTATGCGGTTTGGGGTTTGGGCGACAGGATCAAGATCATGTTGCGCCCTTCCAGTCGAGGTTGTTGTTCAATGATTCCGATGTCGTTCACAGCCTCGATCACCTTGCTCAGGGTCATCTTTCCGGCATCCAGGTAAGCCATTTCTCGTCCTCGGAACATCATGGTCACTTTGACTTTATCACTGGCCTGTAAGAATTCGCGAACATGACGAATCTTAAAATCCAGATCGTGTTTGTCCGTATGAGGCCTCAATTTGATCTCTTTCACGTGCGTCGTCTTCTGATGCTGTTTCATCGCATGGAGTTTTTTATTCTGTTCGTATTTGAATTTTCCATAATCCATAATACGACAGACGGGCGGCTGAGAAGTCGGCGCCACCTCCACCAAATCGTAGCCCAGTTCGGTGGCCTTCGCTATGGCCTCTCGCGTCGGCAGGACCCCGAGCTGTTCTCCTTCGACCCCGATGACTCGGACTTCTCGGACACGGATTTCGTTATTGACACGCTGTTTGACCGCGATAGGGGACTCCTCCTTTCTGTACGGTGGTCCGACTTCGATCACGAAATCGGGTTTTGAGTTAGGATGATACTCTTTGACCGACTTCACCGTTCAGTCGATCAACGAAGGCGGTGATGTCCAACTCGCCGAGATTGTCTCCGCTGCGTTTACGCACCGAAAGTTTCCGGCTCTGGGCTTCACGCGCGCCGAGGATGACCATGTAGGGGACTTTGGCCATTTCCGCTTCGCGGATTTTTAATCCGATCTTTTCGTTTCGCGGATCCGTTTCCACCCGAAAACCGGCTTCGATCAATGTTCGGGCCACGTCGTCGGCATAGCCGTGCTGCTGGTCCGTGATCGGCATGATTTTGACCTGGACCGGGGCGAGCCAAAGCGGAAAGGCGCCGGCATAATGCTCAATCAGGACTCCGAAGAACCGTTCAATCGATCCCATCAGTGCGCGATGGATCATGATGGGCTGATGTTCTTTGCCGTCTTCACCGATATAAGACAGCTTAAACCGCTGCGGCAGATTGAAGTCGACCTGAACGGTGGTGCATTGCCAAGCCCGGCCAAGCACGTCTTTGATCTTCAGGTCAATCTTGGGACCGTAGAAAACTCCCTCGCCGGGATCGATGCGGTAAGCCATACCCTTGGTTTTGAGAGCCGATTCCAGAGCCGACGTGGCCCGTTCCCAGTTTTCAGGCGAGCCCACCGCTTTTTCAGGTCGGGTGGAGACATAGATCTCGTATTCGTTAAATCCGAACGTTTTTAACGTAAAGACCGTGAGGTCCAAAACTTTTAGGATCTCCTGCTCGATCTGATCCGGTCGGCAGAACAGATGGGCGTCGTCCTGTGTAAAGCCCCGGACCCTCAACAGGCCGTGAAGGACTCCGGAACGCTCGTAGCGATAGACGGTGCCCAATTCCGCGTACCGGATCGGCAAGTCCCGATAACTCCGGAGACGGGATTTATAGATCATGATGTGAAAAGGGCAGTTCATCGGCTTGAGTTCATACTCGATTCCTTCAATGGACATCGGGGCATACATATTCTCTCGATAGAAATCCAGATGACCGCTTTGCCTCCAAAGATCCAATCGTGCGATGTGGGGGGAGTAGACAAAGTCATAGCCGTGGCGCTGGTGTTGTTCTCTCCAGAAATCTTCGATCAGTTTCCGGATCAGAGCGCCTTTGGGGTGCCAGATGACCAGTCCCGGACCGATTTCATCCATGACATTGTAAAGATCCAGATCCCTTCCCAGCCGGCGGTGATCGCGCCGTTTGATCTCTTCAAGCCGTTTCAGATGTTGATCCAGGGCTTCCTGACTCGGAAAGGATGTACCGTAAATCCGTTGCAGCATCGGGTTTCGTTCGTCCCCCCGCCAATACGCCCCTGCGGTGGTGAGCAGTTTGAAGGCCAAGACGTGTTGGGTGGAGAGGACATGAGGCCCACGGCACAAATCGGTGAACGGGCCTTGTTCATAAACCGTGATGGTTTCGTTTTCCGGCAGCTCCCGGATCAGTTCCACCTTGTACGTTTCGCCCTTTTCCTCGAAGAACCGGATCGCGTCCTGTTTCGAAAGCACCTTTCGCTCGAATACATAGTGGGCGGCCGCAATTTCCTTCATCTGCCGCTCGACCTTATCAAGATCCTCGGGTGTAAACGGCCGTCCCAGGTCGAAATCATAATAAAACCCGTCTTCAATCGGGGGCCCGATGGCCAATTTGGCGTTCGGGAAGAGTTCTTTCACGGCCTGGGCCATGATATGGGCGCTGCTGTGGCGGTAGATCTCCTGCCCTTCCGGGGATGAGAAAAACACCGGGTCGATCACAAAGAGATCCGTTCCCGCAGTAGCGTCCGACAGCCGCTGTCCGAGACCCATCACGGTTCCGTTGACCTTGAGGGCCACGGGCGACTCCTTCCAGGACGATTTTGCCTGAGCCAGCACGTCGGATAGGAGCGTGTCATTGCTAAACCTACGCTCCGTCCGGTCCGGAAATCGCACCCTGACTTCTTGTAATGGCGAACTCGTCATTTTTAACGCGTCATCGTTATGCTGGGGTCTTATGGCCATGAGAAACGGCAAAGGCACCCCTCCGAACCCGGTGTGTACGTGTTAGAGTCTACCGCAGGATCATGACTCATCGCAGAACAACGTCACACAACCCGTTCGTCACGATGCCTTTTCATACGCCGCTCTATGATCCCAATATATAAAATATTATGGTAGGCACGGGCGGTCTTGAACCGCCGACCTCTACCGTGTCAAGGTAGCGCTCTACCCCTGAGCTACGCGCCTAGCGTGGGTGGAATCCTAATATAAACCGCTTGATTTGTCAACTAAATAGGCTTCGCGGTGGTCCGACACAACACGAAGATAATACCTTCCTATCGGGTGACGAGATCGAATCATGCGAGAGTGAACTGGGTTCAGTCAACGGCGGCGTGCGACCTATTTTACAGCGGCCTTAAGTTCTTTGCCGGCCGAAAATTTCGGGACACGACAGGCCGGGATCTTAATGACATCACCGGTCTTTGGGTTTCGACCGACGCGGGGCTTCCTCTTTGTTACGGAAAACGTTCCAAAACCGATCAGACTGACCTTCTGCCCTTTCTTGAGGGCGGACGTAATTCCATCGATGGCGGCGTTCAGGGCATCCACGGCAGCCACCTTGCTGATCCCGGCCGTCCCGGAAATTTTTTCAATCAGTTGCTGCTTGGTCATGGAAAAAGTCCTCCCCACATTCCGTGCTTGGGAATGGATCGCTGGCGTTAGAGTATTCGCCGAGAAATTAACGTATTCTCTCAGTACAAGCGATCACACGATGGGTGGCGGGTGGTTTAAAACCGCAAGATCGGGTAACCCGTATTAAGAGCGTGTGTAAAATATCAACTCATTCGGCCATTGTCAAGCGGATTTTTGCGCGTTATTTTGGCGGCTTTTGTAAACTCGAATCTTGAGCTCCCTGATCTTCTTTCGAAGCGTGTTCCGGTTCAACCCAAGCAGATGAGCCGCTTGGATCTGATTACCGTTCGTCTCTTTCAGCGTGATGGTGATCAACGGTCGTTCGATTTCTCGCAGCAGCATGGGGTGGAGATTACGGCCGCCGGAGGCTTTCATTTGCTTGACGAAATCTTTCAGCCGATGTTCCATGAATTCTTCCAGGGCCAGATTCGGAACCGTCTTCTGCTGGACCGGCTTGGCGTGGGACGTCGAGCCGGGGGATGGTTTGTCGATCAGCTGCGCCGTGATTTCGTTGATTCGATCCGCAGTCAGTTTAAGCATTCCGGAAGAGCCGATGATCATGTAACGGTCGTCGTGGGGTTTGCCGTTGCCGATCAAGCGCTTGAGGTCCCTCATCCAGTCTCTTTTCGTTTCCAGGATGACCAGTGGAAATACTTGGTGTTTCAACTTTTGGCGGAGCCGGGAGGTATCTCGGATCGACAGCACCGCCGTAGGGATTGATTTCTGGAAGTATTCAAGGAGGGAAGGATCGTCGTTGACCAAGAGGATGTTTTTTGCGGACACGGTGACACCCGGAAATGGAAGAGTCGTTGCGCGTAGTTGTTTCAGTGAACGCGAAGGAGAAGCGCTCAGAATAGCGATGCAGGGCCTGTTTATCACAATCCAGTAAAACCTGTCAATACAAAATTATGCGGCGTTTTGGCCGTCCGGCCGGGCCCGTTTGAGTATCAGATTCCGGTTGGGTGAAACATCCGCTTCGATCGTGTCGCCTTCTTTGAAATCCCCCTGGAGTAATTGCAGGGCGAGGGGATTCAAGATGTCTCGTTGGATAATTCTTTTGAGAGGGCGGGCTCCGTAAATCGGATCGTATCCTTCCTGGGCCAGGTGTTTTTTCGCGCGCTCCGTCAGCACGAGGGTGAGTTTCTTCTCGGCCAATCGTCGCTTGAGATTCTTCATCTGGATTTCAATGATGGACATCAGTTCCGGCAGTCCCAGCGGATGAAAGATCACAATATCGTCGATTCGATTCAAAAACTCCGGACGAAATTGCGCGCGAAGCGCCGTCAGGACGCTTTTGCGCATTTCCTCCTCGTTTTTTGTTCCCAGTTCTTGAATCTGCTGACTTCCGATGTTGGAGGTCATAATGACCACGGTGTTTTTAAAGTCCACGGTGCGACCCTGCCCGTCCGTCAAACGACCGTCATCCAAGAGTTGCAGGAGGATATTGAACACTTCGGGATGAGCCTTTTCAATTTCATCAAAGAGGACGATGGAATACGGTTTGCGCCGGACGGCCTCGGTGAGTTGTCCGCCTTCTTCATATCCCACATAGCCCGGCGGAGCCCCGATCAGTCTCGACACCGCATGTTTTTCCATGTACTCGGACATGTCGATGCGGACCAAGGCCTGTTCATCGTCAAAAAGAAATTGGGCCAGGGCCCGGGCCAATTCGGTTTTGCCGACGCCGGTAGGTCCCAGGAAAATAAACGATCCCATCGGGCGATTGGGTTCCTGGACCCCGGCCCGACTCCGTCGCACGGCATTGGAGACGACCGTAATCGCCTCATCCTGACCGACGACCCGTTCTTTGAGTCGCTGCTCCATTTTTACCAGCTTTTGAATCTCGCTTTCCAGCATTCGGTTGAGGGGGATGCCCGTCCATTTTGAGACGATCTCGGCCACATCCTCTTCGTCCACCTCTTCCTTCAACATCTTCTGACGGGACTGGAGTTCCTGGAGCCGACGGTTCTCGGCCTCGAGCTGCTTGGAAAGGTCAATCAGCCGTCCGTATCGGAGTTCGGCCGCGCGCCCGAGATTTCCTTCTCGTTCGGCTTTGTCCGCCTCGATTCGGGCCCGCTCAATTTCTTCTTTGGCGGTTCGGATTTTGCGGATGGATTCTTTTTCGGCTTCCCATTGAAGTCGGAGCTTATCCCCGTCCTCTTTGAGATGAGAAATTTCGCGATCGATTTTGGCCAGACGATCTTTGGAGCCGGGATCCTTTTCCTTTTTTATCGCCTCTTTTTCGATTTCGAGCTGTCGACGGCGGCGTTCGATCTCATCCAGCTCGGTGGGCATGCTGTCGATCTCCATCCGAAGCCGGGAGGCCGCTTCGTCAATCAAGTCGATGGCTTTGTCGGGAAGAAATCGATCCGAGATATACCGATGCGAAAGCATGGCGGCGGCCACCAAGGCGGAATCCTTGATCCGGACGCCGTGATGCACCTCGTATCGCTCCTTGAGGCCTCGAAGAATGGAAATGGTGTCTTCCACGGAAGGTTCCGTCACTAGGACGGGCTGGAATCGGCGCTCGAGCGCCGCGTCTTTCTCGATGTGTTTGCGGTACTCATCGAGTGTGGTTGCGCCGACACAACGCAATTCCCCGCGCGCCAACGCCGGTTTCAGCATATTGGAAGCGTCCATCGCCCCTTCGGCGGCCCCGGCGCCGATCAGCGTATGCAGTTCATCGATAAAAAGAATAATACTGCCCTGGGCCTCCGTCACTTCCCGGAGGACGGCCTTAAGCCGATCTTCAAACTCTCCCCGAAATTTTGCCCCCGCAATCAAGGCCCCTAAATCCAGCGCGACGACCTGTTTATTTTTCAGACCTTCCGGGACATCCCCGTTGACGATCCGTTGGGCCAGCCCCTCCGCGATGGCGGTCTTGCCGACGCCCGGTTCACCGATTAAGACCGGATTGTTCTTCGTCCGTCGGGAAAGGACTTGAATGACACGGCGAATCTCGTCGTCGCGCCCAATGACGGGGTCCAACTTGCCCCGACGGGCCAGATCGGTCAGGTTTCGGCTGTAGCGGGTCAGGGCTTGGTATTTATCCTCCGGATTTTGATCCGTGATCCGCTGAGATCCCCGGATGGTGACCAGGGCGGCCAGAACCCGCTCTTGGGTCACACCGTGTCGCCGCAGGAGTTGCGCCGCGAAACCGTCGCCGGCGAGGAAGCCCAGAAGGATGTGCTCCACGCTGATATATTCATCCCGGAGCTGGGCCGCCTCGGTCTGAGCTTGATCGAACGCCTGATTGAGCTGCGGCGTGGCATACAATTGAGCGATGCCGCTTCCGGTGATCCGGGGACGGTCCTTGAGGTTTTGCAAGAGTTCCTTGCGAAGAGCTTCCGGATCGACGCCCAGTTTTTTTAACAACGGGAGAGTGATCCCCGTTGCCTGGTTTAGGAGGGCCAGTAAGAGATGTTCGACATCGACCTGTTGATGTTGATGCTGTTCGGCCGTTTTTTGAGCGTCGATCACGGCCTCTTGCGCTTTGATGGTGAGTCGGTCAAACTGGATCATCGGTACGCTCCGTCAGCAGAAAAGACTGTTCTCGACACGGGAGCATGACATGGTTTGAGAAGGAAACCGTCGTCGGTCTATTGTTGGGGCTCGCGTCGCTGCCATTGTCTGTGGGGGCCCGTGCGGGCTTCGCTCCTCCGATGCCCCCACGCCCCGCGCTCAGACGGGCAGAGCCCGATCTTCGCTTAACCTCACTGGCAAAGCCGGATGGAGCCTCCCCCCTCCCGCTCGCCTTGCTCGCTGGGTATCTACTTCTTAATCTCAATCGGGATGGGTTTGGACTCCATCGACCGGGCCTTGGGCAGCTTGACCTCCAAGATGCCGTCTTTGAGTTTGGCACTGATCCCGGATTGATCCACAATGCCGGGCAGCGTGAAGGATCTTGAGAATGTACCGTAGGAGCGTTCAATGCGGTGATAGTTTTCTTTCTTCGTTTCTTTCTCAAATTGGCGCTCGCCCTTCAAGATCAGGACATCGTCCTTAATCTGCAAATCGACGTCCTCCAGACGGACGCCGGGGAGCTCCGCCTTCAGGATGATCGCGTCATCTTTTTCCAAAATGTCGACCACGGGTGTCCAGGTGCCTTCAGAGGCGTCACCGAGTTGACTGGTCGAACGAACCAGGCTGTCTTCGAACAGCTTGTTCATTCGTTCCTGAAGGGACAACAAGTCTCGGAAAGGGTCCCATCGGATTGGCGGCATTTCGCACTCCTTTTTAAATTAAATGGCATCGATCGAAAAACGTTGGCCCATATTTAGAATATCGATAGTCATTATAAAATCATCGTGTTTTGCAGTCAAGATAAGACTGTCGGCCTGAGGTACGATGCTCCAAATGTATTGACACCGTCTAGGGGGAATGATATGCTTTGAATTGATATGAATAATCAGCAGATAGGCTTGCAGATAGGCTTGCAAATGCTGCCGGACAACAGTCCAAAAAGGTCATTGCATTTCACCGCAGGGATCGGGACCGGGGGGGGAGTCTTATTCGCCGTTATCCTGGTATTGGGCGGCCTGATCGGATGGGCCGTTCCGGCAGCGGGCGAGGTTTATCAGTTCATCGATGCCGGCGGCGTGGTTCATTTTACGAACGTCCCCTCCGATCCACGCTACCGACAGATTCGAAGTCCGGCTCCGGTGATTCCGCTCCGTCCTCAGGAGATCCACGAGACCATCCTGAGCGCTTCCCGCCGGTATCGGGTGGATCCGGCCCTCGTCAAGGCCGTTATCAAGGTGGAATCGGACTTTGACCCGCAGGCGGTTTCGGATGCCGGTGCAATGGGCCTGATGCAGCTGATGCCGGCGACGGCCTCCACCTTGGAGGTCCAGAATCCGTTCAATCCGACCGAGAATATTTCCGGCGGCGTGAAGCACCTAAGCTATCTTCTGGGCCGATTTAACGGAGATCTCACATTGGCGCTGGCGGCCTATCATGCCGGGGAAAAGACTGTGAACCAGTATCGCCAGGTCCCGCCCATTGAAAAGACACACCGCTATATTCAAAAAGTGCTGGCGGCCTATAAAACGTACCGAGGAAAAGAGTCCTCCCGAAAGTCCATTTATAAAGTTTTCTCTCCCAATGGCCAGGTCATCTACACCAATGTCCCGGAGCAGTATCAGGATACCCGGCGCTTTCGAGTGAGTTACGTCCAATCCCCCTGAGGTTGATTCGAGAGACGGAAAGCGATATGACGGAGATCCGGTGACTTTCCCGCCTCGGGATCATCCGAGCGGTAATGCGCCCCGACGCTGTTTCTCCTCAACAATGCCGCCCGCACGATCATGGACGCCACCGTGACCATGTTCTTGAATTCTCCTTCCGCCTGAGAAACAATGGGAGCGGTTTTCAGGGTTTCCCATTGTTCCAGAAGTGTCAATGCCTCTGTGAGCGATGCCTGATTTCGAACAATGCCGACTCGATTCCACATTGTTTCCTTGAAACGGTCCGTTTCCATCCCCAGCGGCGCCGGGAAGACCGATTGATGGGTGATCCATTCCGGTCGACTTTTTTCAAAGAGGGACTGAATCTCGGAGCGCTTGACCGCGTCTTTTCGAGACGAGGCAAGCATCGCCTCGCCGGCTCGGGTGCCGAAAACTAACCCTTCTAACAAAGAGTTGCTGGCCAGTCGATTGGCGCCGTGAATGCCGCTGCAGGCCACCTCGCCCGCGGCATATAAACCGTCCAGGGAGGTCGCCCCGGTCAAGGACGTCTTGGCCCCTCCGATCATGAAATGGGCGCTCGGCGCAACCGGAATGGGTGTTTTGGTGATGTCCAGACCGTACCGCAGACAGGTTTGGGTGACGGTCGGAAACCGCTCATGGATATACTCGGCTTTCAAGTGGGTGACATCCAGATAAACATGAGAGGCATGGCTGGTCTGCATCTCTTGCCAAATCGCCTGACTGACAATGTCTCGCGTGGCCAACTCACCGGCGGGGTCGTATCGTTTCATAAAGGCTTTACCCTGTGTGTTGCGCAGGATCGCTCCCTCCCCCCGCAAGGCTTCGGTCAGCAAGAAGGCAGGGGCGTTCGGGAGGGCGAGCGCCGTCGGATGGAATTGGACGAATTCCATATCCTCGAGGACGCAGCCGGCGCGGTAAGCCATCGCCATTCCGTCTCCCGTGGCGACTGAGGGATTGGTGGTCCGGGAGTAAACCTGACCGGCCCCGCCGGTGGCCAGCAAAACGGCTTTTGCCCCGACCACACGAACCCCTCCGGATCCGGAGATCAGGACGGCCCCGACGCACCGCCCTTTGTCGACCAGGAGATCGGACGTAAAATGCGGTGGGAGCCGTCGGATCGTTCGAAGCGGTTGTGCCTTGGCCAGCAACGTCCTCATGATCTCGGTTCCGGTGGCGTCTCCCCGCCGCAGAATTCGGGCGCAACGATGGGCGGCCTCCCGGGCCAGGACATAACGCTCCCCTTGCCGATCAAACCGAGCGCCCCACTGGATCAGTTCCCGGACCCGGAGGGGCCCTTCTTTGACCAAAACCTCGACCGCCTCCAGTCGGCAGAGGCCTTTGCCAGCCAGGAGCGTGTCCGCCCTGTGCGCCTCGACGCTGTCCTCAGGGTCCAGCGCAACCGCGATCCCGCCCTGGGCAAATTCCGAGGCGCTCTGCGGCGGATTTCCTTTATTGACGATGAGCACCCGACCGTGGTGTCCCAACTCGATTGCGGCCCGAACTCCGGCGATGCCGCTGCCGATGACGAGGAAATCGGTTACATCAATTGTCTGATCGATTTCCGGCCGCGGGGTCATGGTTGTGAGGCCAGGAATCTTGCGGGGGCTGTGAAGGGATTATCCCCATCGATGGTTTGCAGATGCGGGTCGGATTTGCCGGCGAGATGAAAAAGGGCATTGCCGCGTTGTTTAACCAAATCGGTCTTTTCGGATTTCCAATGAAGTTCCCAGTGAAGTGCAACCTGGACGTTGTCATCCTGAAGCACGATCTGATCGATCATAAAATCCAGGCGTAGGGAGTTCACGGAGGCCAGAAACGAAACGATCGCTCGAAGATCGTCCTGGCGCGCGCTGGGGTACAGGGGTGAGAACGCCTGAACATTCTTGCCCTCGTATGTCACGCGCAGGTTCTCGACAAAGGCATCGATTTGTTGAAGACGCTTCGAATCTTCTGTGGGTTTGACCGGTGCATGTTCGCATCCGGAAATCGATAGAAGCCCTCCGATTAAAACGACGGACACGACGCGGTATTTAAACGGCATGCGGGGCATTATACGGTGGACTCCCCAGCCAGGTCAAGGGTCACAAGGGATTGTTCTTGACATGCCTTGATCGGTATGTTAGGAAACAACCAACCTGCGATGGGATCGGTATGGACGACCTTGTCAAGTTCTTGATCCGGCGGCGTTGGATCGCGGCGGGTTTTCTTTTGGGCGGTGTCATCCTGCTTTTACCGCCCCCTTCCGGTTTAACGGTGTCGGGCCAGAAATCGTTAGCCATTGCCATCACCGCGATCATCTTTTTTGTCACGGAGCCTATGCCACTCCCCACCGTGGCTGTTCTGATCGGCGTGTTCGAGGTGCTCCTGGGCATTGCCGGTCCGATGGAAGTGTCGCGGTCCTTTGTCAGCGATTCGCTTCTGTTTATCATGGGCTCGCTGATGATCGCCGAGACGATCGTAAAGCAGAAACTGGATAAGCGCCTGGCGCTGGCCATCGTCCGAGTGACCGGGCCTCGCGTGGAACGCGTGGTGGTCGGACTCATTGTGGTTTCGGCCTTGATCGCTTCGTTTATCGGGGAGCATACGGTCGTGGCGATGATGATGCCGGTGGGGATGACCTTGATTGCATCCGCGGGGCCGGAGCCCCGGGAGCTCAAAAATCTACCGGCGCTGATCATGCTGGCGATTGCTTACGGTGCGGTCGCGGCCGGCATTGGAAGTCCGTCCGGAGGGGCCCGCAATGCCATCATGCTGGCCTACTGGAGGCAGCTTTTTCAGTTACACGTGAGTTATCTCCAATGGATGGAGTATCTCTATCCCATAGTCGTTATTCAGGTTCCTCTGGTCGCCTGGATCCTCCTCAAAACCTTTCGACCCGAAGTGGTCGACCTCAGCCGTTCTATCGAGGAACTCCGAAGCCGGGTCGCGGAGGAAGGAACCGTGACGGCGCGGGATGGGTGGACGGTGATTATTTTCTTGGTCACCGTCTTCTTATGGATTACGGTGAGCGATCAAATCGGGCTGGGAACCACGGCCATGATCGGGGTGGCCCTCTATCTGATGACCGGCATTGCGCATTGGGAGGATTTCAGCCGGGGAATTAATTGGGGGGTCATCTTCATCTACGGGGGCGCCATTTCACTTGGAATCGCGATGCGGGATACCGGCGCCGCCAACTGGACGGCCCAGTGGGTGCTTCGAGGGGTCGAGCCTTTGGGACTGCACGGCGGAATTCCGATGTTATTCTTTGTGGCCTTGTTGACGATGGCCATGGCCTCGGTGATGAGCAGCGGTGCCACGGTCGGATTATTGGCTCCGGTCACGCTGCACATGGCCGACCTCTCTGGCACCTCGATCGTGGCGACCGGTCTGGTCACGGCCGTGGCATCGGCCTTCACGTTTATGACCCCCATCGGGTCTCCGGCCTGCGGGATGGTATACAGCAGCGGTTACCTGAAACGAGCCGATTTCATCAAGGCCGGTTGGAAAATGAATGTCGTCTCATTAGGGCTGCTCATGCTGATGGCCTTTGGCTACTGGAGGCTGTTGGCGTTCCCGGGGGGTGGCAAATGAAGATTTTAATGTGCACCGATGGGCAGCCGTACGCGGAGGAGGCGATTCGGTTCGGTGGAAAATTTGCCCACGAGCTGGATGCGGACGTGACGGTTCTTTACGTTCGCCCCATGGCCCCCGGCGGAGACTCGATTTATCTGACGACGGCACGCAAGAAGATGGGGGAGTGGGATCTGGACATTCCAGGAGTAGAATACCTGAAGCGTGCGAAGGACATCTTGGCCGGGGCCGGTTTGGTGGCCTTTTCACCCGAAAGGGATACCGGGGTTCGTCAGACCTTTCGGGGGTCGGCCGAGGGGGGCGTTGAACTGCATCTGATCGGTCGCCATGCCGAACGCGTGCGGCTGAAGCTTCGTGAAGGCGAATCGGCGGAGGAAATCCTGACGGAGGCCGGCCAGGGACGCTATGACTTGGTCCTGACCGGATCCCGAGGCCATGAAGGTTTTGCCAGTTACTTTGTGGGCAGCACGGCGCTTCGGATCGCCGAATTTGCCCCTTGCTCGGTTTTGATCGCAAAAAACATCCGGGAGAGTCACGATTTCCTGATGTGCACGGATGGTTCTAAGTTGGCGGAGAAGGCCGAATTGTTCGGCGCCCAGATCGCGCAGGCCCTGAATGCGCGGGTGACGGTTCTGTCCGTCGCCGCGGAGCCGGCGGGGCTCAAGGCAGCCCAGGAGCAGGTCCGGCGGGCGGAGATGATCCTGGCCCAATTGGGGGTTCAGGCCAAAGTCAAGGTGCGCTCCGGCCGTCCCTCGGAGGTGATCATTGACGAGGCCAAGGATCACGACATCGTGGTCATGGGGGCCAGCGGCAGCTCGGCCGTTCGGCGGTTTTTTCTGGGAAGCGTTCCGCTCAAGGTGATCGAATACGGCGCATGTCCGGTGCTCTTGGTTCGGGAGAAGCCCGAATCCAAGCGGCGCAGCACAAGCCGAAGGGCCGGGTGAAATGTCGGGCGGTTGGGATTTGCCTTTTGCGGCAGATCTCGATAAAATAGCCGTTCCAGAGGAGGATGTCCATGTCGAGAGTGGTTAAAAAACGGCGCAAAAAGATGCGGAAGCACAAATACCGTAAGCTTCGGAAAAAGATGCGCCATCAGCGCCGGAAACGGTAACCGTCGAGCGTTCGACTCTTTGCAAATGCAGACACGTCCGGTCTCGCTCCATGACCGAAACCGAGAAGCGGATTTTTATTCACCACACCAGGAGGGAAAAACCCAACATGGCCGCCGGAAAAAAAGTGCATGTCAAGGTTCGAACCGCGTATGCGAGCTACGAAGGATTTCTGCTCATCCCGCCCATGCGCAAGCGGGTCTCGGACGTTTTAAACGAGGAAGACCGAAACTTTATCAATCTGACGGATGTTCAGGTCGACGGGTCAAATGAGAAGGTCCCGTATATCTCGATCAACAAAGACATGATCGAGTCGATTAGTGAGAAATCCTGATCCATGAACCCCCTTCCGGTTCTCCAGGGCGGGTTTCATGAAGGCCGAACGCGGTTGCCGCCGTGGTTTCGGGTTCGGGCCTATCCGGGTCCGCGCTATCAGGGGATGAAAAGCCTGCTTCGTAATTTCAAACTTCACACCGTTTGCGAAGAGGCCCGCTGTCCGAATGTGTGGGATTGCTGGAACCGAGGGACGGCGACCTTCATGATCCTGGGCGATGTCTGTACGCGAAGCTGCGGTTTTTGCGCCGTTGCCACCGGGCGGCCGGTCGAGCTGGACACCGATGAACCCCGTCGGGTGGCAGAGGCCGTCCGGGTGTTGAACCTTCGTCATGCCGTGATTACCTCGGTGAATCGGGATGAATTGGCCGACGGCGGTGCGGCGATCTTTGCCGAGACGATTCGTGCGATCCGGAGGCGGCACGACTGCACGATCGAGGTCCTGATCCCGGACTTTAAAGGCTTGCGCGCGGCGCAGGACCGAGTCTTTGAAGCCCGGCCGGACATCCTCAATCACAACACCGAGACCGTCCCGCGTCTCTACCGCCCCGTGCGTCCGCAGGGGAAATATTTCTGGAGTCTTGAGCTCATTTCACGGGCCAAACAGGCGGGCCTCGTCACCAAAAGCGGCCTGATGCTGGGGTTGGGCGAGGGGGGCGATGAAATTCAGTCCGTGATGGGTGATTTGGTTGAAGCCGGTTGCGAAATCCTGACGCTCGGCCAGTATCTGCAACCCACGCCCAGCCATCTTCCCGTGGTCCGTTATTACCATCCGGAGGAGTTTTCTTCTCTGAAAGAAAGAGGCCTGCGTCTTGGATTCCGCCATGTTGAATCCGGGCCGTTGGTGAGAAGCTCCTACCATGCCGAGGAACAGACCGCGGTGTTCCGGTCAAGTTGCTAAATCCTTTTCTATTTCTTCCGCGTCGATGATGAAATTTTTGGTGCGGGTCTTGGCTTGGCGGGTCGCCTTGTCCACCAAACCGAGAAGGTCCGTCGCCTTCTGCTCGGGGCGGAGCTGGGCCACGGCCAGACTGGCCTGGACCGTTTTTAGCGGAATCGCGGGCGGGCGGAGTTTTGATATCGCTTGGTGCAGCCGCTGAGCGATGAGATAAGCCTGGGCCTTGTCCGCCTCGGGGAGAATGACGACGAACTCATCCCCGCCGTATCGGAAGGCCAGATCCATCCCCTGCCGGATGATCCCTTGGATGGTTTTGCCGATGGTCTGGAGAACGGCGTTTCCGGTGGCATGTCCGAATCGGTCGTTGATCGTCTTGAAATCGTCCAGATCGGCGAAAATGCAGGACAGCGGCCGGTCCATTCGACGCGCCCGAGCGATCTCTTTGACGAGGGCCTCTTCCAAAGCCCGCGGATGGCCCAACGTGGTCATGGGATCGATATGAGCCAACCGTTCAATTTCATCCTGCTGTCGAAGGCATTGCTGCCGGTAGTAGAGAGAAATGTAAACGCCCGCTCCAATCAGGACCGAAAGACCGATCTCGGCGATCAGCTCGCGCGGATTTGGAGCAAAACGTCCTTCCTCCAGGTATTTTGTCAACCAAGGGACGATGATGAGGAGATAGAAGAGGAACGGCATCTTGCTGGTTGGAGCGGTCGAGTTGACCATGAGGAAATTATACGTGATCCGATCGGGGTAATCAAACCGACCCGAAATTAGAAAAGGTCATGGATCATCTTGAGCGATGCGATCAAAAGGACCACGCCCAAAACTTGTTGCAGGACTTTGGGTGGAACCTTCCAGGCGCCCCACCAGGAACCGATCTGCCCGCCGATCAAAACCGTGAGGCCCAGCGGAACGGCGAGTTTCGGATAAATCGTTCCGTTGAAGGCATGGGCGGCAAGCCCGCTCAGCGAGTTTAAAATAATGAAGGCGGCCGAAACGGCGGCGGTCTGTTTGGCGTCCGCCCAGCCCATCATCAATAAAAGGGGGCTCAAAAAGATCCCTCCACCGATGCCAATCAGACCGGCCAGAAATCCGAGGGCCAAGCCCACCGGCAGGCCGACGCCGTAGATCCAACCCGGGTTCACGGGAGGACGGGGCAGAATCGGTTTTGTGAACAGGGTAAACCGCAGGCCGGCGATGAAAAGCGTCACTCCGAGAATTCCGGAGAAGGTTTGTTGCGATAGCAACACCATTCCGCCCAGGTAAGCGGCCGGGATGGACGCGAGGATGAAAGGCCACAGCAGGCGAGGGCTGAAATGACCGGCGCGAAAATAATTGGTGAATCCGGTCACGGTGACCAGGATGTTCAGGATCAGTACCGTAGGCGCGATGTCCGGCCGGGCATGACCGGCCAGCACCAGAATGGCAAGATAGGCCGACGCTCCGCCATGTCCGACCGAGGAATAGAGCATCGCGGCCAACAAAAACAACGGGAGCAGCCCGAGCAGGTCCGAAGACATGGTGATCCGGATTGTTGCTGAAGACGGCCCGCATTGTCAACTGCTTACGTCGAAGTTGCCGGCCGAGGCGAATCAAGTGACGAAGCCTTCCAGTTCCACTTTGGTTCCTTCAGGGCTGTGGATCTCCAAATCCTGGCCCTCCACTTGGCTGGCGATGAGAACGCCGCCGATGATCTCGGTTATGCTCTTCACCTCGACGTAGATCCCGTCGGTGAGTCCACCCGCCGGCAGATTTTCGAAAGTCGCGCCACTGTAATCGACGGTCAGGCTACCTAATCGTGTGGCTGGGAATCTTCTTCGAAATAAAAAATTCCAATTGTTGCTCGTTTCCGACCCGTCCCGCGCGCTGAGGGATTAAGATCTCGGTCGTGCCGAGCCATCAAGCGATCCAACTCCTCGAGCAGGGACTGGCTTTTTTGAGTGGCCTGCCCACGGAGCTCGGGAAGGGCTTCGGTCGGAAGGTTATCGTAAGACACCTTCCGTTGAAGGAAGCTGTCGGAGGGGTTGCTGTGCAGGTTGTGATCAATGGTGCAGATCAGATCCCTGACATCCGTCCCAAGAATTCTAATTTTGTCAGCTTCTTTGGTGTATGGGATGAATACATGCGTGATCAGCCTGACCCGCCCGTCCGCCAATCGCTCGACGGCTCCCGCCCTCAAGAGTTCATCCAGAACGGCGCGTGAAGGGACATCGCCCCCGTACCTCTTCACTAATTCGTTGAATGATCCGTCTTTGCCTTCGATGAGAAGGTCGAGCGGTTGACCCTCTTTATTCCAAAATGCTCTGTCCCGAACCCAGCCGCTGATGACCCGTGCACCACGGTTATACCGCTCAAGCGTCTCGGCGTTTTCCAGTACGGGGGGCTTCTTGATACGGCCGACCTCTTTGCGGGTTAGGCCCGTGAGGATCGAGACGCGTGAGATGGACGGCTTTCGACCGGGAATCCCAAACTCTTCAAGCGCGACATCGACGTAAACGCGCTTGGCCAGATCGGCAAAGGCACCAAAGGGTACATGATTGCGCAGAAGAATTTTTATAAGCGGACGAAGAATATTCAGTGTAGCAGCATATATTGCTTTCTTTATATCATTCATGTTTGGGATTTTATTCCCAAATTTATATTGTTGTCAACAGTTTTTTATTTGATTTCCAATAAAAATATTTAATTATTGGTGTTCGGATGACAGGGTGGAAAAGTAGGAAAATTATTACCAGCGTTCCGACCGGATCAAAGGGTAAGAAACGCCCAGAGCCGTGAGGGTTTGGGCACAATCCTTGATCATTCGGTCCGGTCCGCAGAGATAGTATAATGTCCCGACCGGCCCCAGGTGGTCTCGGAGAAAGGCCTCGTCAAACCGGCCGACGCGGCCGGTCCAGGGTGTTGGGTCCGGACGCGTGACCGTATAGATGCAGTGAAAATTGCTAAAGTGGTCCATCGCCGCGTCGAATTCCGGCTTGAACGCGAAGTCCGCGGGTGTTCTGGCGCTATAGAGAAGGGTGACCCGCACCGGCAGTCCTTTGGCCAGGATATACCGGATCATGCTGCGGTAGGGGGCGATTCCGATCCCGCCGGCGATCAGAACTAATTCGTCGCTCTCGCTTTCCGTGAACACAAAGTTTCCCTCCGGCCCTTTGACGTTCAAGATATCACCTACCTTGACGGTGTCATGGAGCCAGGGAGTGAGGCGGCCTTCCGGATACCGTTTGGCCGCGATCTCGATGAAATCTTCTTCGGTGGGCGAGGACGATAACGAGAAGGCGCGATTCGCCGTTCCCATCCGGTTTCGTTTCGGATTCCAGACCTCGGCCGTGATGATAACGAACTGGCCGGGACGGAACGGGAAGGGCTTGTTCGATCCCAGATCAAATCGGAACGATTTGATCTCCGGCGTCTCTTGCCGGATCTCGCTGATGACAAGGTTCATCTGTTTTTGATCGCGCGCCGCCATGGTGAACTTATCTTACCCCGGTCCTGCTGCGATGCGCAACTTTATCGGTGTTTGTTCCCTCGCCGACTTCTTCCCCCCAACGGCGTCGGCTTTTTGTTAATTCATTGAATTATAGGGCACTTTTTTTCGCCTCTTGCCACTGGACTATAAACATGATACCGTGAAAGCGAACAACGCCGATGCGCATCGCCGTCATCCTACTCAGTCTGATCGTACCCTCCATTGCCGCGGCAGGGCCGGCCTTGCCCAACGGCTACGATCGGGCCGGTTGGGGTATTACCGTGGCCGAGCTTCAGAAGCAGGTCGAGATCGAGCGGGCCGAGATGACGGATGAGTTCGGGTATGCGGAGCACCTGGAAGAGGACCCGGACGTCTATTTTCGGATGACACCGAAGCACGAGCGGGTTGAGTATTATTTCTATCAGGGCCGTCTCTACAAGGTTTTTATTATCTATGACCGCGTTTATTTCCATACGCGGTTTTATGAAGACTTGGTCGAGGAAATAAAGAAAAGCTTCGGGGAGCCTCACGAGATTTATCAGGAAGATTTTTTCGGGCTGCCCATCCGACATACGCGATGGGAAGATGCCACTTCTATTTTAGATCTCCGCAAGGGGGCCGGTTTCATCTATCAAGTCCGGATCGACAAGGCGGCGAATCGGAACAAGGCGAAAGCCCAAACCAAGAAAAAAAGTATTTAACGAGACTCAAGGGATTGAAACGATGGATTTATTCAAGGTCATGGCCAAGGAAGGTCACGAGCAACTGATCGTTTTCACCGATCCTGAAACCGGTTTAAAGGCGATTATTTCGATCCACAGCACGCTGCTCGGTCCTGCTCTGGGCGGCTGCCGGTTCTGGTCCTACAAGACGTTTGAGGAGGCGGCCACCGATGCGCTTCGGCTTTCGAAAACGATGACCTACAAGGCCGCGATCAGCGGGCTGAACTTAGGCGGCGGCAAGTCGGTGATCTGTGCGGGGCCACAAGAGAAAACGCCGGCATTGCTCCGAGCGTTCGGTCGATCGGTCGATTCCCTGGCCGGTCTGTATGTAACGGCTCAGGACGTGGGAATGACGCTGTCCGATCTGGAGACGATCCGCGAAGTGACGCGGTACGCCGCGGGGATCCCCGAACAAAAAGGCGGGAGCGGCGATCCGTCTTCCATGACGGCCCGGGGCGTGGTGTACGGGATGCGGTACTGTCTGAAGGAAATATTCGGGTCCGATTCGTTCCGGGATCGAACCGTTGCGGTTCAGGGTCTCGGAAAAGTCGGTCGGCAGTTGGTCGGACTGCTTCATCGAGAAGGAGCCCGGTTGATCGTCTCGGATCTGGATGCATCAAGGGTGAAGGCCGTGGTCGCCGAGGTCAAAGCCGAGACGCTGCCGCCGGCCCGGATCCATACCGCGGTTTGCGATATCTTCGCTCCCTGCGCCATGGGCGGGGTGCTCCATTCGGCCACGATTTCAAAACTCCGTTGCCGGATCGTGGCCGGCGCGGCGAACAATCCGCTGGCCAGCTGGGCGGATGCGAACCTTCTTCAACGCCGGCGGATCCTTTACGCTCCCGATTATGTCATCAATGCGGGCGGTCTGATAAACATCGCCTGCGAAACGGAGGGCTATCAGAAGGAAAAGGCGGAGGAGCGCGTGGCCGGAATCGCTGAGAACCTTTCCCGGGTTTTCGCCCGGGCGAAAGAAGAAAAAATCACGCCGCTGGAAGCCGCCAACCGTCTGGCGGAAGAACGGTTGGCCAAGGCCCGTGCATCGCGATCAGGCGGTTGAACGATGTCGCGGTTCCGTTTGGTTTTCATCGGGCTTGTGCTGCTTCTTTTTTCGGTGGACGCGGTTTCGGCCCGATCGTCCGCCTCGATCATCGCCTTTGATCAAATCACTCAACCCAATCAACCGGTCCGATTGGCCGTCCGTTTGGTAACGGGCTGGCTGTCGTTGGTCCATCGGCCCATCAGCGGCGAGCGGATCGAGTTCATGCTAAAAGATCGATCCCTCGGGCAGACCCTTTCGGGGGGCGACGGCATGGCCGTGAAAAGCTTTGCCCCTTCCACGCCGGGTCTCTATGTCGTCACGGTCCGCCTGGTTGAGAGCCCGAGGTATGAAGCCGATGCGGCCGAATTATATATCGCCTGTCGTAAAGCCTCCGTTCCGATCCTCCTCGTGGCCCTCTCCTCCGTCCGGACCCCGGGCCAGCCCCCTCCCATTTCGTTCAATCCAACCCCCTCTTCGGATACGATGCCGGAGGCCGTCAAGGTTCTTTCCGGACTTTCCAAGCGGTATCAGCTTTTATATCTTGAGACCGGGGACGAGGCGCTGATCCCGGAGACGAAGGACTGGCTCATTCACCAGGGCTTTCCCCCGGCGCCCCTTTATGTATGGCCCCTGCCGAACGAGGCGGAACGTCGGACGGAGCGGTTCCTCGAGCGGCTCCAGGAAATCCGTGACGCGGGCTGGACAAACATCTCGGCGGGGATTACCCGTTCCACAGAAGACGCCGAGGCGCTATCCAGCCTGAAGATCAAGGCGGTTGTTATGGCCGAAGAAGATGACAACGAACCGCTCACGGGGGCGAAGAAGGTCACGAGTTGGAAGGCCATTCCGTCCGTCTTGAAGTAAACGTCTTGTGCAACAGGATGACAGCCGTGGCGGAATGGTGTAAACTAAGGCCCCGTGCCTGCGATAGGGCTATTTAAAAAGGAAGCGACCGGCTGGGGTGTGACTCAGGCGGAGACCGCGGGAAAAAAAGAAGGCAGCCAACAGGCTTTGCCTGGGGCTGCCGCGGGGTCTGGGGGTATCGGAGGACCTATCTTGTTTTTGCCGCACGGGCCCCCAGATACGATAGGGAGGAGCCGATGAACACAAAAGGGATCACGCTCACGCGCCACATTCTGCTGGAACAACGGGTCCATCCGTCCGCGACGGGCGAGCTCTCGATGTTGCTGACCCAAATCGGCCTTGTCACCAAGATCATCACTCGGGCGGTGAGTCGGGCCGGATTGGTGGATATTTTGGGCGTGACCGGTGAAGTCAATGTCCATGGAGAGGAGGTCAAACGGTTGGACGAATACGCCAACCAGACCTTCATCAATGTTTTCGGCCACAGCGGACTGGTCTGCACCCTGGTCTCGGAAGAAATGGAAAAACCGAGGCATCTTTCGGAAAATTGTTCCCATGGGAAATACACGCTTTTTTTCGATCCCCTTGACGGGTCGTCCAACATCGATGTGAACGGGACGATCGGGACAATTTTTTCGATCCATCACCGGCTGAGCGGCGCTCAGCACCGGACGGACAAAGAATGGTCCCGGGTCGGGTCGGATCAAGTCGTGGCCGGGTACGTGATCTTCGGCCCGAGCACGGTCTTGGTCTATACCGCCGGCAACGGCGTGCATGGGTTCACGCTGGATCCTTCCATCGGTGAGTTTCTTCTCTCACACGAGAATATCCGTATTCCGTCCCGGGGGAAGACCTACAGCGTGAATGAAGGCCATTATCCGTTCTGGCAACCTCATACCCGGGCCTTGGTCGATTATCTGAAGGAGAAAGATCCGACCACCGGCCGGCCCTACTCCTCACGATACGTCGGCTCGTTGGTGGCCGATTTTCATCGAACGCTACTTCACGGCGGCATCTTTCTATATCCAAGTGATACCAAGAATCCGCAGGGAAAGCTCCGGCTCCTCTACGAAGCGGCCCCGCTGGCCTTTGTCGTTGAACAGGCCGGAGGACGTGCCGGCACCGGTCACGAACGAATTCTGGATATCCGTCCCGTCGACCTTCATCAGAGGGTTCCGCTGATCATCGGCAGTAAGGAAGATGTGATCATGGCAGAAGAATTTTGCGGGGGACGGAAAAAGCGCGTCCGCGAGAAAAGAGAAAAAACGTAGATCGAACGGGTGCGTCGATGGAAGCTTTTGACCTGGTTGTGATCGGCGCTGGAGCGGGAGGGTTGGTAACCGCAAGCGGTGCGGCGCGCTTGGGCGCGAAAGTGGCCCTCATCGAACAGGAGCGCCTCGGCGGCGAGTGTCTCTGGACCGGCTGCGTTCCCAGCAAGGCGTTGATCCGGTCGGCGAAGATCAAACACCTGATGGAGCATGCCGGCTCGTACGGCTTCCGAGATCAGCCGATTCCGGTCGACTTTGCCCGGGTGATGCAGCATATGCGGGATGTGATCATGACCATCCAGCCCCACGATGATCCGGACCGGTTCCGAAAGATGGGCGTGGAGGTGATCCAGGGCCGGGCCGCGTTCGCGGGTCACGACCGTCTGGAAGTGAACGGACGCATTCTGAAATCGAGACGGTTCTGCATCGCGGTCGGCGCCGATCCGTTCATCCCTCCCATCGAGGGGCTCGACCGCGTTCCTTACATGACCTACCTGAACTTCTTCGACCAGTCCCGGCAGCCGGAACATCTCCTGGTGGTGGGCGGGGGCCCCGTCGGATGTGAAATGGGCCAGACCTTTCATCGGCTGGGAAGCCGTGTCACGATCATCGAGGCGCTGGACCGCATTCTCGATAAAGACGATCGGGAAACCGCCAACCGCCTTCATGAAATCCTGGTGAAGGAAGGGCTGCGGATCGAGCTGAACGTGAGGGCCGAGAAGGTCGAGCGGCAAGGCGACCGGATCCGACTCCGTTGCGCGCGCGACGGGCAATCCTTCCCGGTCGAAGCGGATGCGATGCTCGTTGCGGCGGGAAAACGTCCGCGGGTGGAAGGGCTCGGGTTGGCCGAGGCGGGTGTTGAGTCCGATTCGAAAGGGATCAAGGTGGATCGGTGCATGCGAACGACCAATCCGAGGATCTTCGCCTGCGGCGACGTGACGGGCGGCTTTCCGTTTACGCATATGGCCGAGTACCAGGCCGGGTTGGTCGTAACCAATGCGCTGGTTCCGCTCCTGAGGCGGAAGGCGAATTATGCCGTGGTTCCTTGGTGTACCTTTACCGATCCCGAGCTGGCCCAAGTCGGTCTGACCGAGCAACAGGCCCAAAGCCAATTTGGCGAGGGCGGTTACCGGGTCTGGCGGTTCCCGGTGGCCGACAACGACCGGCATATTATCGAGGGACAGACGCAAGGAACCGTGAAGCTGCTCACGCGGCCGAACGGCCGGATCATCGGCTGCTCGATCTTAAGCGCCGGCGCGGGGGATCTCATCCATGAATTTGCACTGGCGTTGAAGAAAAAGGGAACGGTGGCCGATATTTCCAGGATGATCCATGTCTATCCGACGCGGGCCCAGGCGAATAAAAGGGCCAGTGACCAATTTTTTGCCGAGAAATTCTTCGGGGGTTGGATTCCCAAGGTTCTTTCCTGGTGGTTGAAACGGGTTCGTCCCCGGGAGGACGGAGCTTGATAAAGGCTTATTTCCGGTTGGCCAGTTTGTAATCGGCCGGCGGTTGGAATAGGCCGTCGGAAGCCGATTGTACCTTCATCACCTTGATCTCCTGGACATAGCCGAAGATCGGTTTCCCTTCCGCCTCCTTCGCCTTCTCGTCCATCTTTTTTTCAACCGACTTTCCGATCAACCCGCTCACGATTCCGCCGACTCCCCCCGAGAGGTCCATCCCCTTCTCCTCTTTTTTCTCCGCCTTTTGTTGTTCGCCTCGTCCGCAGGCCTTGGCATCGGCGTACCACTCCAGTTTGGTCGAGATCGGATAACCCTTGATCTTCTCGATCTCTTTGGCGGCGCGAAGGAGCGACTGTCGTTCCTTCTCCCCCATCGCTCCGAGAAAGTAGGCCGACAGGATGTTCAGCGCCTCTTCTGGAACCACCTTGCCGAGCGGGGAGTCGGTCATCCCGATCTTTTGAAGATAGGCCCGATGAAACGCCTCCTGAACCTTCAAGACCTCTCGGATTTCGCTATTCTCCGGCGTCGTCCAGATATTCAGGTTCAAGGTGTTGGTGTCCTTCATCTTTTGAGGATCTTCCATCACGACCAACCAGGTGATCTGATATTCTTCCGCATCGAATCCGTTGACGACTCGCTTCTGGCCGGTCGATTTGACAGAAAAATCGTTTTTCGTCAGCACGGTGCTGCAGGTCGATTCCGACCGGTTCGGGCGGTCCGTCTTTTCCTGCTCAGACCCTTCTGGTTTGGAGAGATCCGGTTGGCCCGGAGGGGGAGGGCAGCCCCCTAAAGGACATTCGGTATAGGTCTTCCCCTTTTTGTCGAGCTGCCACAGAAGATTTTTGTCCACCCGCGCGATGCTGGCCGCGGAGGACGGCCCAGACAGATGCTTCATGACGGCCCCGGTGAATTTGAACTCGTGATCCATTCGCTGCATCTCTTCCCGGGTATTGACCACCTCCGTGCCCTCCGAGGCGAACATGCCTTTAAAACCGAAATTCCTCAAATAGGATTCCATCACGGCCGTCGGGTGGGTTGGAAACGTTTCCTCGACAACCGGTTTGGAACAGGCGCCGAGTTCCGCTCCCAGGATCAGAACCGAGAATAGTACCAGACCCCATTTTTTCATGGCCACCACCTCCGCCCTTCAGGGCGATCATCTCCGGATGACACAAAACCGGTTGACCGTAAGATCCAATCAGTGATCAAAACCTTCACGCATTTATAGCAGCCCTGCGACGTGTTGTCAATGACCTTGATTTTTGACCTTGATTTTTGTGGGCCGGTTTGGGTAGAGTGGGGCAACCCGGAGGTTCTATGAAGATCGGGTTCTCAAAATAAAGATGCGGCGCGGGGCGGCCCAAACGACTCTCTTCGTGTTAAGCCTTTCTTTGTTGCTCAGTTGTGCATCGGACCGCGATGAGGCGGTCTCCCTCACATCGGAGGAGCGTCAGAAGATCACGGAACTGGTCCTCTCTGTGGCCGAAGACCCGGAGGAAACCGTTCAGCCGGCGAGGGAAGAGATCTGGGCCATTCTGAAAAGGCACGGCCCGCCTTCCCGCAGACAACTCGAAGGACTGAGGGCCCAATTTCTGATCATCGGCCGCGGCCACCCCCTCTTTTGGCTGGATGCCCGTGAAGCCTTGCAGGGCCACCGCATGGTGAAGAGCCCGGATCGGCTTCGATGGGAAGAAGGGCTTGCCCGGGCCGGATGGCTTTCCGACCCGCAACGGGCCCGGTTCGATGACCTCATGAAACAGGTGATTGAAGAAGAGCCGATTCCCTCCAACCACGGGGTGGAAGTTTCGCTGAGCCGGCAGATGGTGGAGGAAATCGTGAACGGCTGGGATGAACGGGAACTGGAACAGTCCGTGGCCTATCTCCTGACCCCGCCGAATTGATGGGCCGCTGAAAGGTCATCGCGGTTTTTGTAGGGGCGTATGGCCATACGCCCCTACGGATTTTTAGGGTCCCTGTTTTATTTTTTACCGAGCCCGAACACTTTCTGGAAATGCGCCAAGGCCAGACGTTGGGCGTAATCGAAAAAAAGTGCGGCGGAATAATGTCCGGTGGGAAGCATGACCATTGAGGGCTCTCCGGCAGCTTTCCAGAGGGCCATGGCGTACCGTCGTCTGATCACGTGGTCAAAATAAGCATTGATCATCAAGATCCGGTTCGGATCGAGTCGGCTTGCATAGGTCAGGGGATCCACGTTGCGAAGACGACGTCCGACCTCGGACAGGAGTTCCTCGGGTGTAAGGTCCTCTTCCTCTTCGATTCGGTTGCGGAGCGAGACGACGGAGGGTTCCGTGGACGAGAAAAGGATGCCGGCCAGGTCCCCGCCTCCCAGAATAAAAACCCCGGCCCGGATCCTCGGATCCGCTCCGGCTACGACGCTGCTGATGATCGCTCCCATGCTGACTCCGACGATCCCGATGCGTTCGCGGTCCACAAAGGGCTGGGCGTCGAGCCAGTCGATTCCTTCCATCACGTCCATCACATCGTTCTTCAGCAACGATTCAAAACTGGTCAACGCGTCGTCACTGTTTTTGGCCAGGAGAAAATGCCCGTGACTCTGAAATCGAAGGCTGACGAACCCTGCCTGGGCGAAAGAATGAGCCATCTGTTTCGTGAAATACTCCCCCTGCGTGATCGGGTGGATGATGATGGCCGGGGCGGTTCGAATTCGATCGGGGACATAAAGGAACGCCACGTGGTGTTTGAATTGGAGTTTTTGTATTGTGTAACCGTCGCGATCCCGTTGGGAGAGGGGCCGCGGGGGCATGGGAGAGGGATCGGTATGAAAATAATCCGGATCGATTGAAGAGCCGGGCGGGGATTCGGAACGGATGCTGTACTGACCGTAATAGAGACAACCGGTCAGGTTGACAGCCAGGCCGAGGAGCAGGGGGATGATGAGCCGATGGACGATGGGCATCGATTTCAGATCAATTGTTTGATGAGTTCTTGCCAGGCCCGCGTGGCGACTTCTTCAAAGGCGATCGGTTTCTCGCGGACGTCTTCGCCGGCGAGCGTGACCTCGGAAGAGGCTTCCCAGACAATTTCTCCCGATCGGACATCCCAGATCTGTGCAAAGACCCGAAGCGTGGAGGATCGGGTCTCCAAAAAACGAATCCCAAGAAACGAAAATCGGGTCGAGGTATCCTGAGTATATTGTAGCAGGCTGAGTTGGATCAAGTAGCCCACGCCGAGGGCTTCACCGATTCGGCTGAGACTTTCTTTTCGGAGAACGCCGGATGTCTCGTAGTCCCGGATCATATTGGTATACTCGTCCGCCAGATTGGCGCGGTTGAGAAGGCCGATGGCCTTCTGCGGGGTGAGTTGCGGAATTTCCGGGCGGACCGTGCTCAGGGCCTTTGAAAAGGAATCCGCTAGGACCCTTCGGTATCCGTCGCCGCCGGTGGCCGAAAGAATGCCGATCTTTTGGTCCACAAGGTTTTGATGCGTGAAGTCCGGGACCCGTTGTAGTTCCGTCGCATTGAAGTTGAACTGCGTCAACGGACCGGCGCAGGCCGTCAGTCCAACGCAGAGAATGATTCCGGTAAGGATTTTTTGCATTCTGCCTCTAAAATGGGGACACACAACGCGTAATAGTATACCTCGTTTAATGGATTCCTGTCACCGGTCTGTGTCGCGTTGCGGCGGATTGAGTTCATCGATCATTTTCTCCAGGATATAGGTGAGGTAATCTTCCATGTACGGGCCGTTGAAGGACATAAAGGCCTCATAGGCCGGTGTAGCGTAATAGGGGTCTGAAATAACGTAACCGATATAACTGTCCGCAAAGCCGACGACCATGGCATCAAACCCTTTGGTTTTGGCGTATTGCTTGAGCGCCATCCCGATCTCGGAACCCAGATCACAGGGAACGCCCAAAAGAAGGATTCGGTCGATTCGGATGACTTGGATGGGGGCGGTGTCGTTTAGCAGTACACGACCCATCCAGGTGGGCCATCGATGAGAAGAGTTCAGCTTGATTTGTGGGGGCGGGAGTTCCATCCAGATCATTCGGCTGGATATTTCGACAAGATCTTGAGACGGCCGACGGGCGTCGGCCGTTAAAATCCGTTCGGCCAGATCCCGTCCCATCCGTTCTGCGCGCTCAAACACGTCCTTTCCATCGGGGGGATGTGCCCGTTGATCCGCCACGGCCCCGGAGGTATAGAGCGCGACTATTTCCGGATCTTCCGGTTTCGCCTGTCTTTCAAGGACGCGGCTGACCACCCCCGGAAAATCGCCCGAAAGGAGTCGGTTCGTGCTGCGCAGCACGGTCGGATGCGCCGAAAAGTTGATCAGATAGGCCCGAGGTCGGCCTTCCGGAGTTTTAAATACGAGAAAACTCAAGTCCGGATCGGTGGGGCCTCCCTTGATCATGCGATTCAGAATCCGGTCTCCCGCAGCGACGCGGCCATAGGCCACGTCGGCCGGTTGAAGATGCCGATACGCTTGGACGGCGGCTTGGGCCACGCGGTTCGTCGTCATTTCAAAAACCCCGTCATTATAAGGTCCGGCCGCCAGGCTTTCCCAGAAACGTTTTCCGAGACTTCCGGGCCCGGAATGGGTGTGTGTGGCGGCGATCAGCAAATGGTCCTCCGGGAGCGGAATCGCCGCGCGGACTTTCTGAGAAACAGAGTAAAAAAAATCGTCCGTGACAGCGAGAAGCTCCACGCTTACCAGAACGACCGTCTCCCGGTTGTCGGAGATCACGAGCGCTCGAGCCATGATGGGATCATGGACGCCGGTTGAAATCCGGGCGCCGTAAGCGGCCAATGGAAAGCCGACGGGAGGCGTGATCTCGATCTTCGCCGTTCCGATCCGAAGCGGGCCCGGCGGTCGTTCTCCCGGCGCATTCTGAGCCAACGCGTTCAGCGTTTGTTCTGTTCGGTGAAAGAAGGGCTGTTGATCGATCGGCGTGTAATCAATGGAGAGGCATCCGACCAGCGATGCGACGATGACCGCGTAAAGGGATGAGCGGAGAAATTTTATTTGGCCGACGAGCATGGATTTGTTTTACGGTCCGGTCTGGATCAGTTCGATCAGGGCTCGGGTGACCAACGGGGCCATCTTCGAGCTGGCCGATAGCGTTTCTTCGTAGTGATCTTTGAATCCGCACCGGTCGACGCCGAAAACCGGTCCGGGATTGTAGGTCGGGAAAACAAAATCGTTGGCCGGGACGATATAGCCGAGTTCATCGTTGGCGAGGCCGAATAAAAACGAATACGGAGCCGTCAGGAATTCCCGCAGGACCGGTTCTTTCGCGGCACCGGGATGGGCGGCCGCGATCCGCTCCTTGCCGATGCCGTCGATGCTTTTTTTGCGATCCGTGACCCTCCAGCAAATGTCGGTGTCCTCCAGATAGCCGCCCAGCGCGATTTCAGGGAAGAGTTCGCCCGGCACCGTGATCATCTGCGCAAGGGGACGCTCGACCGGCTTTGGCTCAGGATCTTTCGCGTCCGTCCGCCCCACGAGGGTGATGAGATCCACCTCGGTCTCGACATCCTGTCCGATGGCGGGGAGCTTGACCGGCTGGC
>JACQBZ010000062.1 GCA_016194285.1 Nitrospirota bacterium
CCCTTGAGCTTTTTAGCCGCTTCCTGTATACTTCCTCCACTGTCCTGCCTAATTTTCTTATCGGTGTACCCGTTTGTCATGACGAGGCCCCGGTGGATATACGGTATCGTCATCATTGGATATCCCGATCTTGTAGTCGCCATATAAGGGGCAGGGCTTGCCCTGCCCGATAATTCAAATCCCCCGACGGATTTTGCATCGTGGCGAGCGGGAAAAAGACTCCGAATAAAAAGACCGGCCATGGAGACAAGATGGGGTTTGAGGAGAAGCTCTGGCAGGCGGGGGATGTTGTAATGCAAGACCTGATATCGCAAAATGCGAACTCAAAGATGGAGGAGATATGAGCGGTCTTGTGCCGATTGAACGGATCGAAAAGAGCATACTCTTTCTACGCGGCCAGAAGGTCATGCTCGATGCCGATCTGGCGCGGATCTACGGTGTCGCAACCAAGGTGTTGAACCAGGCGGTCAAACGCAACCGTGAAAGGTTTCCTGATGATTTTATGTTCCAGTTGACTCGGGAGGAAGCCAAGCAACTTCAGCGTTCACGCTCACAAATTGCGACACCGAACCGGTCACAATTTGTGACCGGTTCCCAAAAGCATCGTGACCCTCGATTTTTACCCTATGCTTTCACCGAACACGGGGCGATCATGGCCGCCAATGTGCTCAACAGCCCCATTGCGGTGCGGGCGAGCCTTCAGGTCGTCCGCGCGTTTGTCCGTCTACGCGAGATGCTGGCGACACACAAAGACTTGGCTCGTAAGCTGGAGGCGTTGGAAAGGAAATATGACTCCCATTTCAAAGTAGTCTTTGACGCCATCCGTCATTTGATGGCACATCCTGAACCCAAAGAAAAGAAGATCGGGTTCCGGGCAAGGGAGCGCGAATCTCGATATAAAACCTCGGGGCGAAAGCGTGCATCCATTCATGACGGGGCTTCGGTGACCGGAAGAATATAGCCATCACATGAACCTAAGATCCAGCCCCAGCTACAGCGACGCGTATATTGATTCTGCATCATTATATGTAGGATCGTAGGGCGAACCTTGTGTTCGCCCGGAACCTGTAGGGGCAGGGCTTGCCCTGCCCGATAATTCAAATCACCCAACGGATTTTGCATCGTGGCGAGCGGGAAAAAGAATCAGAATAAAAAGACCGGCAACGGGGCCAATCTGGGGTTTGAGGAGAAGCGCTGGCAGGTGGCAAATTTAATATGGAAAATATTCTCTGACCCCATTTCTTCTATCGCGCCTAATATGAAGCACCGGCGTAAAAAAGAAGCGTTCAAGAAGAGGGTGTTGACGTGGGCAGACAAGCTTGAAGTAAAGGTCCGTTCGCTTTACGTTCGTCCAATGAAGAATAAGTGGGCGTCGTGCTCAACAAAGGGAAATCTCAACTTCAACTATGAGCTGCTGTCTTTTGATGCTGAGGTGGCGGATTATGTTATTTGTCACGAGCTGCTTCATTTTTCCGTGCCGAACCACGGGAAACTTTGGAAAAGCCTCATGCGCGTCCATCTGGGGGAATATGAGCATTTGGAGGTTGTCCTAAGCCAGAGGTCCAATCGCCGAGCAGAGTAAAAAGAAGTGGGTTCGGGTTTCGAATCATAAATCTGCCAAGATTGAGTAAGTCTTAAAGGGCTACGTTAGATGACAATGACCGAAATAACCAGGTTTCTGGACAAAAAGTTTGCTAAAAATACCCGGGTCCCTATTGCGAAGCTGATTGATCCAATCAAGCACGGAGCGACGATGACAGCGGGGACGCTCGTATTGATGGCATCGGGAGATAGAAAACTTCGTTTAAAGATTCTCGAGAAAGATACGCCTCACAAAGGATTCTCGGAGCCACTTCTACTTAATTCATATGCACGCGAACAAAGGCTTACCCCGAATTTCTTACTCTGGTATTTATCTCATCCCGAAGTTCGAGAATACCTTCTGGCGCACACCACAGGATCTGTTCTTTTGCGTGTCCCCCGCAACATTCTGCACGCTCTGCCGGTACCTCTACCAACGCATGTTTTCAAGGAAGAAAGAATCCATGAAGTCATTGTCGCTAAGACCAATGACGCACTCTCCCGTTTGATTAATGCTTTCTACAGTGACTACCAATTGAACCTGAACAACGGTAGGTTTCGTACCGCAACGATATTGGCCGGGGCAATTTCTGAAGTCATTTTGTACCAGCTTCTTCTGGAACAAGAGATTGATCGAAAAATACTGAGTGAAGACAGAAACCTCGGGCTTAGCAAGATGTTGGATTACGTACAGCTTCTGAAACTTGAGCGAACAATCCACTGGAATTGGGGTCAGAGTACAAATTAATTTCGTCTCTCCTCCGGCCTCGCGCGCGGGGAAAGTGGAGCCATGATACGGGTATCTATTTACGGGTTCCCTTTCGGAAGAAATCGGCCGCGACAGCTTTCCCGACCTTGCCCTGGGCGACACCGAGGACGGTCTTGACCAGGGCGGCGGTTGTGACATGAACAGTGATGCCATTGAGTTTCAGGAATACCAACGCTGCGGCGGCGCCGACGCGCTTGTTGCCGTCCACAAAGGGGTGGTTCTGGACGATGTGAAAGAGATAGGCCGCGGCCATTTCAAAAAGATCGGCATGCACGTAGCGACTGCCGAAACCGGCTTGAGGCATGGCAACCGCCGATTCAAGAAGGGCCAGGTCACGGATGCCCCGGCTTCCGCCGTATCGTCCGATCTGATCGGCGTGGATCTGAAGGATTTCCTCCAGACTCAGAAAGACCGGTTCCACGGGTCAGTCGGCCAGCCGTTTGAGAGCCCGGCCGTAGCGATTGTTAACCCCCTTCAGGGCGGCGCGAAACGCTTTAATGTGTTTGGCATCGCGGACGGGAGAGACAATCAGGCATTGGCCATCGGTAGTCACCGTGAGTGGAGTGTCGGCATCAATTTCCAGGAGATCCAGCACGCCCCGCTCAATGACGAGGGCCAGGCTGTTCCCGTGTTTGGTTAAACGCTTGATCATGGTTGCCTCCAATGTCATATCTCACTGTAAGTACATTGTATAACTTCTTTTCTTGGACGTCAAGAAGCACCGGGGTCGGAGGCTTTTAAAAATTTCGGCTCCCCTCCGCCCTCGCGCGCGGGGGAAGGGCTGGAGAATGGAACAGTGGACAATGGAGCAATTAAAAAATGAAAAAGGAATGGAACCGGTGAAAAAAACGGCTTCTCAACACGCCGTCGTCATCCCCGACGATTTTGAAATCACCCCGGATATTGAACACGCCTTCGGCCTGATGGAACACAGCCGCCGGCACGTCTACATCACGGGGAAGGCCGGGACCGGGAAATCCACCCTCCTTCAATATTTCAAAGAGAAGACCACGCGGGAAATCGTCGTGTTGGCTCCCACGGGCGTGGCCGCCATCAACGTGGGCGGCTCAACGATCCACTCGTTCTTTCGGTTTCCTCCCCGGCTCATCACCCAGAAAGAAGTGAGGCGGGTTCGCGGCCAGGAGAAGCTGTTTGCCGCATTGGACACGATCGTGATCGATGAAGTCTCCATGGTGCGGGCGGACGTCATGGATGCCGTGGATCACGCGCTGAGATTGAACCGCCGGCGCCCGGACGAGGCCTTCGGGGGCGTTCAGGTGATCTGCATCGGCGATCTCTATCAGCTTCCGCCCATCGTCGAGGCGGAGTTACAGGACTATCTGGCCGACACCTACGAGAGCCCGTACTTTTTTGACGCCAGGGTGTTCAAAGAAAATAAATTTGAAGTGATCGAGCTGGGGAAGGTATTTCGCCAGAGAGATTCCGGTTTTATCGAACTCTTGAATAAAGTCCGCAATAATGATCTCGAAGCGTCCGATTGGGTCGATCTCAATCAACGATGCGATCCCTCTTTGGGTGTTCAGAAGGGGGGCCTGGCGATTACGCTCACCAGCACCAACCGGCGGGCGTCGGCCATCAATCGAAGCCATTTGGATGCGTTGGACTCGAAAGGCTACGCCTATGATGCCGTGGTGACCGGAAATTTTGACGAGGCCTCGTACCCGACGGACGAACGGCTGGAGTTAAAACCGGGGGCCCAGGTGATGATGGTCCGGAACGATCCCTCCAAACGCTGGGTCAACGGAAGTCTCGGCGTGGTTCAAAAGCTTTCACACGATTCGATCACCGTTTCGTTGGGCGATTCCCTCTGCACGGTCGAGCCGTCGGAGTGGGAGAAAATCGGGTATGAATATAACAAGGAAGACGGCCGGATCGAGCCCAAGGTGACCGGTTCCTTCAAGCAGTACCCGATCAAGCTGGCCTGGGCGATTACCATCCATAAAAGCCAGGGCAAGACGTTTGATAACGTGATTATCGATCTGGGGCGCGGCGCGTTTGCGCACGGCCAAACCTATGTGGCCCTAAGCCGATGCCGGTCGTTTGAAGGGATTCGTTTGATGAACCCCATCAAGCCTTCGGATATCATTCTTGATGGTACGGTATCCCAGTTTCATCACGGGCCATGAGTCGCCTGGCCGGCTCCATTCCAGCCTCGCGCGCTGGGGGGGAGTGAATAGGCGCGCTTGCAGTGTGTTTCAATTGTTGGAGTTAACCTGATCGATGAGCCCTCACCGCGTAACGCCGAAAATGCAATCGCCGCTCTATGGACGCATCCGGCAGATTCTGGAGTCCGCGCGGTCCGGCGTCGCCCGCTCGGTGAACACGACCCAGGTTGTCGCCAACTGGATGATCGGGCGGGAGATTGTGGAGGAGGAACAAAAAGGCCGGCGGCGCGCGGGGTACGGCGAGAGGCTCATTCGTGATCTTGCGGAGCGACTCCAAGCCGAATATGGAACCGGCTACAACCTTACGAACCTGAAGTTGTTCAGAAAGTTTTACTTGGAATATCCACGACTGGCAGACGGCCAAAAAGGTCACGCAGTGCGTAGCCTTTCTTTAACCGATTCGGAATCGGAGGATCACAAGAAAGGTCACGCAGCGCGTGACAAATCAATCACCCACCAAACGCGCACGGCAAGCGAGATTCTCCACCCACTGCGCGGAGAATCGTGGCAGCCCGGTCGGCTGCACCCTAATCTCTCCTGGACCCATTACCGCACGCTGCTTCGCGTGGACAAATCCGACGTCCGGGCTTTTTACGAGATCGAAGCGATCAAAAACAACTGGTCGGCGCGGGAGCTGGAACGGCAGATCAACAGCCTGCTGTACGAGCGGTTGGCTCTGAGCAAGGATAAGAAGGGGCTGATGAAATTGGCGACGAAGGGCCACGACGTTCAACAGCCTGCGGACGTCTTCAAGGATCCGATCGTCATGGAATTCCTGGGCCTTCCTGAGTCGCCCAAACTCGTCGAAACGGATCTTGAGCAAGCCTTGATCAACAATCTCCAAACGTTTCTGCTCGAACTGGGCATACGACCGAGAACGCAGGACCAAAGGAGACAATCCAACCTTGGGGCTGATTCTCTGCGCGGACAAGAACGACGCGGTGGTTAAATACACCCTTGGACCGCAGCAGGAAAAGACGATCTTCGCCAGCCGCTACAAACTGCATCTGCCGACCGAGGCGGAGCTGAAGGCCGAAATTCGACGGGAGCTGAAAGTCTTTCGCCTGGAAGAAGACCGATCATGAGCTCCTCCGCCATCGTCCAAAAACTCTGGAACTACTGCAACGTCCTTCGCGACGACGGGATGAGCTATGGCGATCGAATATGCTTAGGGTCAGGTCTTGAAATATTACATTTGTACTGAACAAATAAAGGGCTCAAGTTTTGACTTCATACATTTTATAGGTTGACTCGCTGTGATGGCCCGTCCGCTTCGCATCCTCTATTCGGGCGCCGGGTATCACGTGATTAATCGTGGCACCGGGTAACGCGTCATCTTTCGAAATCCAAACCAGTTTAAAAAGTTCCTCTTGAGCGGACCTTCCTTGCAGAAAATCGCGGATCGGTTTACGATGGGGCCTTATTCCAGCGTCACGGCCCCGGCAATCGCCTCGGAATTCCGGGGATACCATGGATGTCCATCGTGAGGCGGGTCGGTGCGCGGACTGGGGCCGGATTTTTTTAGGAGAAGCGAGATGGATGCCAAGAACGTTCTTGAACGTGTGAAGGCGATCGCCGAGACCTTTGCGGCCGATCGGCCGGCTCGCCAGCTTCGCCGGTCGCTTGATCCGGCCGATTTCACCGCGCTCCGCGAGGCGGGGTTCTTCCTGACCGGGGTTCCGGCGGAGCTCGGGGGCCTGTGGACGGACGCAGCCGGGTCGGCTCGGTCCGTCTGCGAGATTCTGCGCGCACTGGCTCACGGCGATTCTTCGGTCGCGTTGGTCTCATCGATGCATCCGGCCGTGCTGTCCTTCTGGCTGTCCACGCCCAAGGTCCCGCCGGAATTTGCGGACGCCTGGGCCGCTCAGCGGCGGGCCGTATTCGAGCCCGCGGCTCACGAGCTGTGGGGAACGATCACCTCCGAGCCGGGCTCCGGCGGAGACGTGGGGCGGACGAAGGCGACAGCCGTTCGCGGGAACGGGGCCTTTTACCTGACCGGAACGAAACACTTCGGATCGGGATCGGGAATCAGCTCGTTCATGGTGACCACGGCCGTGCCGGAGGGGGAGACCGACCCTGATTGGTTCTTCGTCGACATGCGCGGCGTTCCATGGGACGGGTCCCGGGGATTGCGGCTCGTCGCCGAATGGGACGGCCACGGTATGGCCGCGACGCAGAGCCACTCGATGGCCTTCGAGCGCTTTCCGGCCACCCGAATGGCCTTGCCGGGTCACTGGCGTGCGATCGCGGACGCGGCCGGCCCTGTCATCGGTTGCCTCTTCGCCGCGGTCGTTCTCGGCGTGGTCGAGACCGCGGTTGCGGCGGCTCGCGCGTTGATTGCAAAACGCCCGAACGATCTTCGTCCGTACGAGCAGGTCGAGTGGACACGCGCGGAGTCCGAGGCATGGCTGGCCGAGCAGGCCTACGAGGGTATGCTCCGGGCCGTGGAAACAAGTCCGTCGCCGGGCCGCGAGGTTCTCCTGGGAAAGGAGTCGATGGCCGATCTGGCCGAATCGTGCCTGTTGCGGATCTGTCGTGTGCTCGGAGGCGGAACGTTTTCCCGCCGGTCTCCGTTCGGGCACTGGTTCGAGGATGTGCGCGCCCTCGGCTTCCTGCGTCCGCCGTGGGGCCTTGCATACGACATTCTATTCAGCGCGGCGCAAAGCCCGTTGGGTCTAAAACCCTCCCGGCTTCAACCGTGAACCGTTGCGGGGGAGAGTAAGAAAAAATGGGGTGCTTTTGGACAATCGGGGGCCCGGTGGGCATTGCCCTGGCCGTTCTTTCGTTGGCGGCCCGGCCCAATCCCTCCGGCGCGGAAACAGCGTCGTCCCCGCGACCCCCATCGAAGGTCTTTTTTGAGGTTCCCCATACCGATTCCATCGCCGTGTTCGATTTCGAAACCCGCCGCGTCATCCGGCAGATCGATCTCGGGTCGGAGCCGAAGCCTCCCGAGGAAGGGGCCCGGGAAGCGCCCGCCGCACCGGCCGGACAGTACGTCTACTGGATCCGCCATAACGGTAATGATCTCTCCGTGATCGACACGACCGATTATCGGGTGGTGGGGCGAATTCTCCTGAGGGAGAAGGGACCCGGGAGCGTCACGGTGGCGCGGGACGGACAAACGCTCTACATTCCGCATTACCAGGCGAAGGCCCTGACGATCTTCGACCTCAAGGAGGAGAAGCAACGCGTGATCCCGCTGACCGGTTTCCCGGGCGATATCGCGATTGCGCCCCGCGGGACCCTTCTGGTCACGAGCCGGGATTCGAACCAATTGTTGGCGGTTGACGAAGCCACGGGCAGGATTCGTGCGGTCGATGTCGGGCGCAACCCGGTCGGCGTGGCCGTGACGCCGGACGGATCGCAGGCCTACGTCTCTCATGACACCGAAGCTGTCGTCGAGGTGATCGACCTGACGGCGGTCCCGTATCGTATCGCCAAGCGCATCAAGGTCAAGGGGACCGGCGGATCGGCCGTGGCGGCGGGGCCGGACGGAAAGTATGTCTACGTGGCGCACTGCTGCGCGAACAGCTCCCTGACCGTGATCTCCGTCGAAACGATGTCCGTGACGTGTGAGCTCTCCCTGGCGCCGAAGGGGCTGGATCCGACCCGGATCGTCTTCTCACCCGGCGGTGACGAGGCCCTTGTCCTCAACAGCGGTTCGATGAATATCTCAACCTTCCGCCCTCCGTGCGGCGAACCCGTCACCGAGAATCTGTTTGATCCATGAGGGCAGGAGATTTCCGGCCCCGCGCGCGGGGGAACGGTCGGGCTCGGACAACGGGAATTTTGAGACGACTCACTACGAGGACATGAAACCATGCGAAAGGTGACCGCCCTTGTTGCCCTTGCCCTCATGACGTTGTCCTACTCTTCCGCGGCCGGACAGGGTCCCGGCCCGGTGATTTCGGACCTTCGAGTTGAACCCTCCTCCGGTCCTCCCGGATCGGCGTATTCGATCTCGGTTCGTATCGAGAACCCGCGGGATCCGAAAGAGATCATCCCGATTCTGAATGAGGTGAGGGAAAATATGGAGAAGATCGAGGTAACGATTCATGATGACGGGTTGGATGGCGATGCGGTAAAAGGGGATGGCCGTTATACGGGGCGAATCGTGGTCCCCGGAACGGCCGCACAACAAACCCATCGTTTTGAGGTATACATACACGACAAAGCCGGGCGGATAAGCAATGTCCTGGAATACCGTTTCACCGTGCTAAAAGATGCGGCGACTTAAACGATGTCTCCGTACGAAGACGGCATGGCCTTTCGGAATTCCGGGGACTCGATACGGAATGGCCGGCCGGCTCCGCTCCCGCCTCGCGCGCGTTGGAGGAGGCGACGAGGATCGTTCCGCGTCATAAAACTCTGATTGTCACCGGCCCTTTGAATTGATATAATAATTGTTTAGTCATCCGTCCTTAATGGAGCTCAAATGAAGCGAAATTTTTCGATTGCGGTCCTTCCGGGCGACGGGATCGGAAAAGAGATTGTGCCGGAGGCGGTAAAAGTTCTGGAGGCGATCGGACAGCTGCACGGACTGGCGTTCAGTTTTCAAGAGGCCGTGGTCGGCGGCGGAGCGATCGATCAGTACGGCCGCCCGCTGCCGGATGAGACACTGGCCGTGGCCAAAAAGGCGAACGCGGTTCTGCTGGGCGCCGTCGGAGGACCGAAATGGGACGGGCTGGATTCTTCCCTTCGGCCCGAGAAAGCACTACTTGGACTGCGTGAAGCGCTCGGCCTTTACGCGAACCTTCGACCGGCCCGTCTGTTTCCTCAATTGATCGAGGCCTCGACACTCAAGCGGGAGGTGATTGAAGGAACCGATCTTCTGGTCGTCCGGGAGCTGACCGGAGGGATCTATTTCGGAGAGCCGCGGGGCGTCAAGCCTTACCATAATGAAGAACGAGGTATCAATACCGAGGTCTATACAACCAAAGAGATCGCGCGAATCGCCAAGGTGGCTTTCGAGGCCGCCCGCAAACGTCGCCGGAAGGTGACTTCGGTGGATAAGGCCAATGTACTGGAGTCCTCGGCGCTCTGGCGAAAGGTCGTGATCGAGGTTCACAAGGATTTTCCGGACATCGAGCTCTCGCACCTGTATGTGGATAACTGCGCGATGCAGTTGATCCGAAATCCGAAACAGTTTGATGTCATTGTGACGACCAACCTGTTCGGCGACATCTTGAGCGACGAGGCCGCGATGCTGACCGGCTCGATCGGGATGCTGCCCTCCGCCAGCGTAGGGGGCCGCACCGCGATGTACGAGCCGATTCACGGAAGCGCGCCGGACATCGCCGGGCAGAACAAGGCGAATCCGCTCGCCACAATCCTGTCGGCCGCGATGATGCTCAACTATTCCTTTGATCAGGAAAAGGCGGCGGACGAGATCGAGCTTGCCGTGCTCGGCGTTTTGGATCAGGGCTACCGCACCGGGGACATCTTGTCGGCCGGCACCAAACTCGTCGGCACAAAAGAAATGGGCGAGCTTGTCGTTAAGCAACTCATGAAGGCGTAGGACTTGTTTTATAAATACGATTATATTCATCAATTCTCACAGCGCGGAGTTTACCTCCGCGCGGAGACAAGCTCCGCGCTGTTTATTTTCTACAATACGTCACCGCAGTTGTGAGTCAGAGCGCTTAGGAATCGATAAACATGTTAAAGAAAAAAGACCAATACGTTGTCGCCGTCGTCGGAGCGACGGGGGCCGTCGGGCAAGAGATGGTCGAGGTCCTCCAGGAACGGAAATTTCCGGTGAAGGAGCTGCGTCTTTTCGCCTCGGAGCGTACGGCCGGCGAGACATTGACCTTCCAGGATCGAAGCCTGACGGTCCAACTCCTGACGAAGGACGCCTTTACCGGCGTGGATATCGCCCTGTTCTCGGCCGGAGAAGAGGTCAGCCGGGAGTATGCGCCCGTCGCGGTTTCGGCCGGTGCGGTCGTCATCGACAACAGCGCCGAATGGCGAATGAAACCGGACGTGCCGCTGGTCGTCCCGGAGGTAAACCCGGAGGCGGCATTTCGGCATCACGGCATCATCGCCAATCCCAACTGCTCGACGATCCAGATGGTCGTGGCCTTAAAACCCTTGCATGATGCCGCACGGATCAAACGGATCGTGGTGTCCAGTTACCAATCGGTTTCCGGAACCGGCAAAGAGGCCATGGACGAGTTGATCGACCAGACACGGGCGCTCATGTCCTTTCAAGAGGCCGTCTGCCACGTCTATCCGTTTCAGATCGCCTTTAATCTGCTGCCGCAAATCGGCGCCTTTGACGCCCGGGGTTACTCGTCGGAGGAGACGAAACTGGTGAATGAAACCCGGAAAATCATGGGGGACGACCGGATCCGGATATCGGCCACGACCGTGCGCGTGCCGGTGTTTCGGGCCCATTCCGAATCGGTGAATATCGAAACCGAAAGAAAACTCTCGGCCGACGAAGCGCGCGCGCTGCTGGCAACCGCGCCGGGCGTGATGGTGTTCGACGACCCGCAACGCAAGGTCTACCCGATGCCGCTGGAGGTCGCCGGTACCGATGAGGTTTATGTGGGTCGAATCCGAGAGGACGCCTCGATTGAATCGGGACTGAATCTCTGGGTCGTGGCGGACAATCTCCGAAAAGGAGCGGCCTTGAACGCCGTCCAGATCGCCGAAAAATTAATCCAGGCCGCCTCTTGACATCGAGGGTCGCGATGCCGGATCTTGCAGCCCTCGGCCGGTTCCTGATCCTCATTGGGATGGTGATCCTCTTGATCGGTGGCGTACTGCTCTGGATCGGAAAATCTCCGGGCCTGGGCTGGCTGGGCCGTTTGCCGGGCGACCTCTATATCGAACGGAAGAATTTCAGCTTATACTTGCCCATCACCACCAGCCTGATCATCAGTCTGATCCTGTCCCTGATCCTGTGGCTGTTAACCCGTCGGTGACGTTGTGTTCGTAAACATTCGGCCGATTCGAGCGGTGCAAAAAAACCGAAAAAAGACCGCGGCGCTGATCCTTCTGATCATCGGGCTGTTCAACCCGCGCCCGGTCCTTGCGGGCGAACCGATCCGTGTCCTCCTTGTCCCCGATCCTCCATCGGTAACGATTTCTGGAAACCCGAGTCTGACGCTCACGGACACGGACGGCCATCTTTTGGCCGAAGGGTTCAAAAGTCCCGTCGTGATCGCCGCCGGGCCACAGGGCCTGATCGTCCAGAACGAGTCCACCGACCAGCGTGAGCTGGTCGCTTCCTCCGGTCGCGGAGAGATCCATGTCAACGACATGACCGTCGGGGGTATTCTTCATATCGCGCTTTACCACGACAAGCTTCGTTTGATCAACGAACTGGACATCGAAGAATATCTCAAAGGGGTCGTGCCGATCGAGATCTCAACCAAATGGCATCCGGAAGCGCTGAAGGTTCAGGCGATCATCGCACGGACCTATGCGCTCTACCAGCGGCAGGTCAATCTGGGCAAAGAGTACGACGTCCAGGCGACGACGGCCGATCAGGTGTATGGAGGCCGGGACAAGGAAAACCCGCTGGCGAATCAGGCCATTGCCGAAAGCCGAGGGCTGGTCTTGACCTTTGGAGGACAATTAATCCTGTCCGCCTATCATTCCACCTCGGCCGGCCCGACCGAAAACGCCTCCGAAGTCTGGGGAATGGACCTCCCGTATCTCAAAGGGGTGAGTTGTCCGTTCGACCAGAACTCGCCTTACTATCAATGGAGCAAATCCATTCCGATGGAGGCCGTCCAAAAAACCTTTTCGACGGCCGGCTACTCCATTGGAACGATCGCATCGATCACGCCGTTCCGCTGGACCGAGGCCGGGCGGATCAGCCAGATCCGCCTGATCCATTCCCAGGGAGAGCTGATCCTCAAAGCGGAGGATCTCCGACGAATCCTGGGATACACTGAGCTTCCCAGCACCCATTTTCGGATCGAGAAGATCGGGCGCGAAATCCGGATCCAGGGCAACGGGTACGGCCACGGCGTGGGGCTCTGTCAGTGGGGAGCCAAGGAGATGGCCGAGATGGGATACCGGTATGATCGGATCCTGAAATATTATTATCCGGGCGTCCTCGTGGCGCCCTATTCGTCGATCACCGCGGTCGAGCCGGCTCCATGATCCCACAAACCCTGCCGACCGAATACCAGCTCGCCAGTTACGATTATCCACTGGAAGAGTCCCTCATCGCCCAGGTTCCATCGGCCGATCGGGATCACGCCCGCCTGATGGTGCTGGACCGGAAAACGGGACGGATCGAGCACCGTCGGTTCTCGGACCTGGTCCATTACCTGCGGCCCTCGGACGTGCTCGTCGTCAACGACACCCGGGTCATCCCGGCCCGTCTGGCGGGCCGCAAGATGCCCGGCGGCGGGAAGATCGAGTTGCTGATGCTTCGAGAAGCGGACGGGCCGAAACAATGGGAGGCCCTCGTCCGCGGATCCGTCGCCGTTGGACAACCGATCCAATTCGGCAAGGGAGAAACGGCCGTCGTCCGTCAGGACCTCGGGAACGGGCGAACGATTCTGGAATGGACCGGCGAAGAAGCCGTCGAGTCGATCATCCACCGGCTGGGCATTTTGCCACTCCCCCCTTATATTCGGCGCCGGCCGGGACCGGAGGACCGGGAGCAGTACCAGACGGTCTATGCCGCGGCCCCCGGATCCGTGGCCGCACCGACGGCTGGCCTTCATTTTACGGAGAACCTTCTCGACCGGATCCGCACGCACGGGGTGAAGGTGGTTTCGGTCACACTGCACATCGGCCCTGGAACGTTTCGGCCGGTCCGTTGCGAGGACATTCGGGGACATCCAATGGACTCGGAGTGGTATGAAATCGGTCTCTCGGCGGTCGAGGCCTTGGAAGAGGTTCGTCGACGGAGGGGGCGGATCGTGGCCGTGGGCACGACGGCCACACGCGTCCTCGAATCGGCGATCCGGGAACCCGGGCGATTTCAAGCCCGATCGGGATGGACCGATCTGTTTATCACCCCCGGCTATTCGTTTAATGGCGTGGACGTCCTGGTCACGAATTTTCATCTTCCCAAGTCCACCTTATTGATGCTGGTTTCGGCCTTTGCCGGGTTGCCGAACATGAAACAGGCCTATGACGAGGCTTTGCGATCTCGATACCGTTTCTTAAGTTTCGGCGATGCGATGCTGATTGTGTAGATCCCGGTCAGGAGTTCATGAGACGAGTTAATAGAAGAGTAAAGCATCGGCCGGCTTCGAGAGGCCGGCTGGTTCTGTTCCTGTCGGGCGGCATCGCCACGGCCGTTTTGCTCGTGGTGGTCCTCATTTCCCTGGAACAACGCTCGCCGGTTCAAAGCGCTCTACCCGAACGGCCGGCCGCGTCCGTTCCAAGAAATCCGAGCGCCCGACCCGCGCCGCCGGTTCCACCGCCCGATAAATCGTCGTCGACACCCGCGCCCGAGACATTTACGTTCTATGACACCTTGGAGCAGCGCAGCACGCCGCATCTGGGGTTTTCCGCCAAGACGACAAATCCATCGGCCGGGGGTTCTCCCTCCGTAAGTCCTGCACCCGACCCCGGAGTCGTTTCCCCCAAGAAGCCGTCGGCCGGCTATACCGTTCAAATCGCCGCCATCCGAGATCGGGCCACCGCCGAGGCCCTGGCCGGTCATCTCCGGCGAAAGGGCTATCCCGTTTTCATCCTCCCCCATGTCGTTCCGAATCGGGGGACGTGGTACCGCGTTCGGGTCGGACATTTTACGCAACGGGAGGCGGCTCAAGAAATGACGCAGCGATTGTCCGGACAAGAACGATTGACGGCCTACGTCGCACGGGAGTAGGGCGGGATCATAATACGATCTTTCGTTCTTTCGCGCTGTGTTCAAGAATCACAATGGCACTGTGAAGCCGCTGGAGGCGGGTATTCCGACCCCGGATCGCCAGGACATCATGGAGCGGGAATTCCTCTCCACGAACTTCCGTCTGGATTTTCTTGAGTTGGTGATAAAGCGCCTTAACACCTTCGGGGTCGAACTTTTTGAGCACCAGCGGGTTGATCGTAAAAAACCCTCCCGCCACATCCCGTGCCACAGCGCTAATGCTTTTACCGCGCAGTTGCATCTCCGGCATGGTCTGTCCACCTCCAAATTCTTATTTTAACCATACCGTATTTCATCCCCCCTGTCAAAGGACCTTCAATACCGTAAGGGTTGTTTTATGACCTCCGTCCATGTATAATGCGCAGCGAACTTCGGCAATACCCCTAAGGATGCGGGATGGAAAAACGAGGCCAGAACAGAAGCGGCAAGCGGCTGTTCGTGAAGTTCGGCAAGGAAAAACCGGACAAGCTGGGGTTTACCGAGGATGTATCTCCCGGCGGGATGTTCATCAAATCGAACGCGGTGTTCCCGCCCGGAATCCAGCTCCAGATCGAGCTGACCCTTCCGGATCATCGCGTCCTTTTGATGACGGGAAAGGTGATGTGGGCCCGGCAGGTGCCTCCGAGTCTACTCCGGTACGCCAAGAAAAGCGGGATGGGCATCCGACTGACGCAGGTCAATCACGACTACCAACAATACATCGCCGCCCTCGGGACCGGAATTAGAGGGCCTGGTTCTTAATCTCAATCCGTGTCGCGGCCCGCATCCGATTCAAGGCGGACATCACGACCCGCTGTTGTTTTCGGACGAGGGCTTCCTGAACGGTTTTGGTCTCTTCCTCAAGGCGTTTCTCGGGCGTCAACTTCGGATCCGTAATTGCGGCCTTCGCTTCCACGGTCTCCTGGTTCGTCAGGACAATGCCATCCTGGAGGACGAGTTTGGCCTTGTTGATCAGAAGATCCTCCCGGACGGACTGCTCGAACTCGTCGGCCGTGGTGTGACTGCGCGACAGAAAGAACTGGTACCGGTCGGGGTCGAAGCCGCCCTGGTCGTCATGAAACGAGGTGTCTTGGGTGATGCTCTCCCGCAATTCATCCACCCCGACCGAAAGCCCAAGTTCCCGGGCCATTTTCAACCACAGCTGCCGCTCGACCACACTGTTGATCACGAGTTGCTTGACCAGATCCTCTTTGAAGTTGTCTTTGAGCACCTCCCGATAGTAACGGTAGGCATTCTCCTTGTACCGGGTGTATTGAGCCTGTGTAATCCGAACCTGATCGATCCGGGCCACATAAGGCTCCCGGGTGGCGCCCGAGAAGCCCCACCAGCCCATGCTGATCACAAAGGCCGCGGCGATCAGGAACATAATGGTGCGGTAGATCCACGGGTTTTCAACCGCGCCTTTGCGTAAAATTTTCAGCATCCGATCCCTCCAACATCGGCCTGATCATAACCTCTTTTTGTAAGAAATGCAACGGGTCGCCTTGAAAAAAAGCCGCGATCTGATATAATAAGTTGTTTCTGGAATTTTTTTGAGAATCGACCCAGCGAGCAAAGCGAGCGAGAGGGGAAGGCTCCATCCGGCTTGGCCGGTGGAGGGGGCGACGCGAGCCCCTCAATCGAAAGGCATTGCAGAGGATTTCAGGAGACGGATCGTCGTGGTCGAGGTTGATGAGCAACGTCCGGATTCGGCGGAGGGGTTCCCGAAAGCGGACGTGATTCACCGTTTTATCGCGAAGTTCATTGATTTCTTGATCGTCGCGGCCTTCGCCCGGTTGATCCCGCCGGTGGGTTTTTTTGCCGGAATGACCTATCTCTTGATCGCGGATGGCTTGTTCGAGGGACAGAGCATTGGAAAGCGGCTGATTGGTTTGCAGGCCCTTCGCTACGAGAGCGGGGCGGCGGTCTCTTTCCGAGAGTCCATTTTGCGCAATATCCCCTTTTCCGCAGCCTACCTCTGCCTGGTCATCCCGTATGTCGGCTGGTTATTGGGAGGCGGCATTGTCCTGATCGAAGCGCTTCTGGTGATCGGCAATCTGCAAGGACACCGCGCGGGAGACGAGATCGCTAAAACCCAGGTGATCGATCAACGATCGGTCCGCACCGGGGATGTCCCCGGAGCGACCCATGAGCGTGGTGCGTAGAAAATCCTCAAGCGCGGGACGGAAGAGAACATCATTTTTTGAGAGGAGGACTGTGTGGGTGCTGTAGACAACATTCTGGGCTGGTTTTCGAACGACTTGGCCATCGATCTGGGTACGGCCAATACCCTCGTTTATCTCAAAGGGAGGGGGATCGTCATCAATGAACCTTCCGTGGTGGCCATCGACCGGAAGACCAGCAAGGTCTTGGCCGTCGGGGCCGAGGCCAAGAAGATGCTCGGTCGAACGCCCGGAAACATCGTCGCGATCCGACCGATGAAAGACGGCGTGATCGCCGATTTCGAGATCGCGGAAAAGATGCTCAGCCATTTTATCACCAAAACGCACAACCGCAGCACCTTCGTCCGGCCCCGAATCGTGATCGGCGTTCCTTCACGGATCACGCAGGTTGAAAAGCGCGCCGTCCGGGATTCGGCGCAACTGGCCGGTGCGCGCGAGGTTTATCTGATCGAACAGCCCGTCGCGGCCGCGATCGGGGCCGGTCTGCCGATCGCCGAGCCCTCGGGAAACATGGTGGTGGACATCGGCGGGGGGACGACCGACGTGGCCGTCATCTCCCTGGCCGGGATCGTGTACAGCGAGTCCGTCAAGGTGGCCGGGGACAAGATGGACGAGGCGATCATGAATTACATCAAACGGAAATACAATCTGCTGATCGGGGAGCCGATGGCGGAGCAGATCAAGTTTGAAATCGGATCGGCCTTCCCGCTGGAGGAACGAAGGACGATCACGATCAAGGGCCGGGATTTGATCTCCGGAATTCCTAAAACGCTGGTGATGGACGACAGCGAGATCCGCGAGGCGTTGTCCGAGCCGATCAGCGCCATTGTGAATGCCATTAAGGTGGCCCTGGAGAATACCCCTCCAGAATTGGCGGGGGACATCATTGACCGGGGCATCGTGCTGACCGGCGGCGGATCGCTTCTCCGGGGCATGGACGTCCGTCTTCGCGAAGAGACCAACCTTCCGGTCATCACGGTTGAGAACCCGCTCACGACGGTGGTGTTGGGAACGGGTAAAGTCTTGGACGAACTCGACCTGCTTAAAAAAGTAACCATCATGTCGCAATAAATTTAGGAACGTCCCGCCCGATCGAGACGACGACTCTTCCGAGAGGACATGCTTCGGCAGATTATAAATTACAGACGGTTCATCATTCTTTTTCTGACGGTCCTCCTTGTGACCGTGCTCCTTTTCCCGGAGTTGCAAAGACGTCCCGTCTCTTTTTTAGGCCGCCCTGTGGTGTTCCTGATCTCCGGCCTGCAAAAAGGCCTGACGTGGACGGCCGACGGCATCGGGGGCCTCTGGAAGGGATACATCAACTTGATCGCGGTGCGACGGGAAAACGAGATTTTAAAACGCGACCTGGCCAGGCTCGAAAGCGAGAACCTCCAACTCCAGGAGGCCGCTCAGGCCAATGAACGACTGGAACAACTCCTCAATTTTAGAAAGACGAATGCCTTCCATGCGCTGGTGGCCGCCGTGATCGGACGCGATCCGTCCAACTGGTACCGAACGCTGATGATCGATAAAGGAACCCGCGACGGCGTCGCGATCGACATGGGGGTCATCACCCCCGTCGGGGTCGTGGGCCGCGTGATCAAAGCCGACCCGAACGTATCGCAGGTCCTCCTGGTCACCGATCGAAACAGCGCCGTGGCGGCGCTGATCCAACGCACACGGGATGAGGGGTTGGTGGAGGGAACGGAGAGAGGGCTCGCCCGTATCAAGTATCTATCCTTGCTGGCGGACCTCAAAGAGGGCGACCTCGTTTTGTCTTCCGGCCTGACGGGTAACTTTCCGAAAGGGCTCCTGATCGGCACCCTGGGCCGTGTTACAAAAAAGGAGCTGGACCTTTTCCAGCAAGCCGAGGTGATTCCCAGCGTGGACTTCTCAAAATTGGAAGAGGTCTTGGTGATCACCTCTTTAGAAGACCGAACCCCTCCGGCCGGCCGGCCGGGTTCGCCTTCCGCGGAGGGCCCGCAAAACAGGAAATGAACCGTTGGATATACACCCTCATCGTCTTGTTATTGATCCCGGTCCAAACCACCTGGCTTCAGGCCGTCGGCATGCACGCCGTCAAACCGGACCTGGCGTTGCTTTTGATCTACTTTACGGGGTTCTATGCCGGAGAGATGAAGGGTTTTACGATCGGATGGATCACGGGAGCCTTGATGGATTTTTTTTCGGGAGGACCGTTCGGTCTCCAAATCGCCATGAAAGCGACGGCGGGATTGCTGTCCGGGCTGCTGGGAAGATTTTTCCTCAACGCGACGGGGACCCTGACCATGGGACTGGTGCTCTTGTTGTCTTTGATCACCGGCACCATCGGCTATTTTTTTCACCAACTCGTGGTGGGCGAGATTCATTTTATGGAGGCCTTTCGTTGGACCCTGCTGCCGGAGGCATTGTACAATAGTGTCTTGGGGGGCGTGGTGTTTTGGGTTGTCATTCGACGGCTGCCGATCAAGCAGCCGTGGTCGGACGACGTGTCGTTTCCTCCGAATACGGATTGAATCTTAACGATGGATATCTACACCTCTTCCGATAATCCCAGGGAAATTCAAAACCGACTTGGTTATCTGATGGTCGGGATCGTCGTGATCTTTGCGGCCCTCCTCCTGCGGGCCTGGTATCTGCAGATCACCAAGGGGAGCTACTACAAAGAACAGTCCGAGAACAACCGCGTCCGGGTGGTGTACATTCAGCCGCCCCGCGGTTTGATTTTCGACCGCCACGGCGAGTTGCTGGCCAATAACGTGCCGAGTTTTAACCTCTACCTGGTGTTGGAGGACATCTCGGATAAAAAAGGCGTGCTGGACCTGTTGGCTCGTTTCATCCAGATGGACCGCGGCGAATTGGAACGTAAGATCAATTCGCCCAAGAACAACGTTCCCTACATGCCGATGAAGGTCAAAGAGGGACTGTCCTTAAAAGAAGTGGCGCTGATCGAATCGCACCGTCTGGATCTGGCCGGAACGATTCTTGTCCCCGAACCGCAACGCAACTATTTATGTGGACCCTTGGCGGCTCATCTGCTGGGGTATGTGGGAGAGATCTCCCCGGCGCAGCTCCAAGAATCCGGAAATGAGGAGACCCTCCCCGGAACCTCCGTGGGACAGAGCGGCATTGAAAAGACGTACGACACCCACATTCGCGGAGAGGTCGGACAGAAAATCATCGAGGTGGATGCCGTGGGCCATGAAATGAAGGTCCTCCGCGTCCAGGAACCGGCTTCGGGCAACGACCTCTATTTAACCATCGATCTGAATGTCCAAAAGGTGGCCGAGGAGGCCCTGGGAAAAGATGCCGGAACGATCGTGGCGATCAATCCCCGCAACGGCGAGATTTTGGCCATGGTCAGCCACCCCGCGTTTGATCCGAACCAACTGTCGCAGAGTCTGTCGCCCGCCGACTGGGAGGTGCTGTCCTCCGATCCGGGCCATCCCCTGACCAACCGTGCCATCCAGGGCCAGTATCCTCCGGGCTCCACCTTCAAGCTGGTCGTCTCGTCCGCCGCGCTGGAAACGAAAGAGGTCACGCCGGAAGAGCCGATCCTCTGTACGGGTGGGATGCTGTTTGGCAGACGGGTCTACAAAGACTGGAAACGAGGCGGCCACGGTGTGATGGATCTGCATACCGCCATCGTTCAGTCCTGCGATGTTTATTTTTACGAGATGGGTCGACGGCTGGGCATCGACCGCCTGGCCGACTATGCCTTCCGCTATGGATTGGGTCAGCCGACCGGAATCGAGTTGGCCTCCGAAAAATCGGGCGTGATCCCCACTTCTCAATGGAAGATCCGAGCCAAGGGGGAGCCCTGGTTCCCAGGAGAAACCTTGTCGGCCTCCATCGGACAGGGTTTCGTCACCGTGACGCCGATTCAGATGGCGAATCTCATCGGAACCGTGGCCATGTCGGGAATCCGATACCAACCCCATCTGATTAAAGCGATCCGAGACCGAGTCACCGGACGGCTGTTTGAATTTCCACCGGTACAACTCGGCAAGGTGGAGTTGGCCGAAGGAACTTACAATGCGATCCGCCAGGCCTTAAGCGGCGTGGTCTCGGAACCGCACGGCACCGGGGCTGCCGCCCGATCGCCATTTGTCACCATCGGGGGAAAAACCGGAACCGCCCAGGTGGTCGAGGCAAAACCGGGTGTCGAAACAAAGTCCCTCCCCAAGGAACTTCAAGATCATGCCTGGTTCATCGCCTTCGCGCCGGTCGAAGACCCCCAGATCGCGGTGGCGGTCTTGGTCGAACACGGAGGCCACGGCGGAGAAACGGCCGCGCCACCCGCCAAGCGGGTGATTGAGGAGTATCTGAAAAATGATCGACCGTCGATTCATCAGCAGCTTTGACGCGTGGTTCGTCGTCGTCGTACTCCTGATCCTGAGTCTGGGAGTCCTGTCGATCTACACCGTCACCTACACCGTGGCCCCCAAGGCCCACGGGGCGATTTATACCAAGCAGGTGATCTGGATCTTTCTCGGGCTGATCGTCTTTTTTATCGCGGCCTCGATCGACTACCACGAGATCGCGCGATTCAGCACCTTCCTCTACGCGGCCGGGGTGGTCCTGCTCATCTTGGTGCTTCTGGTCGGGCGAACCGGCATGGGTGCCCGCCGGTGGATTTCATTGGGCTTTTTTGATCTGCAACCGTCGGAATGGATCAAGCTGATCGTCATTATTGTCCTGGCACGATATTTCTCAAATCGATCCCATCCCCGGGGGTTGAGCCTCCTGGAGTTGCTCGTACCGGTTTTATGGGTGGGTGTGCCGCTGATCCTGGTGCTGAAGCAGCCGGACCTGGGCACCGCCTTGGTTCTTCTGTTCATTCCGACGGTGATGATCGCCTTGGTCGGATTGCGATCGAGGACGGCGGGCTTCTCGGTGCTTGTCTCGCTCATGGCCTTTCCGTTTATCTGGGAGATTTTCTGGAACGTCCTCAAACCCTATCAGCGCAATCGGCTCATCGCGTTCATCAATCCGGCGGTGGATCCAACGGGCCACGGTTATCATGCCCTTCAATCAAAAATTGCGATCGGGTCCGGGGGACTCTTCGGCAAAGGCCTGTTCGGCGGAACTCAAAGTCAGCTTAAATTTCTTCCGGAAGGCCATACCGACTTCGTATTTTCGGTCTTCGCCGAAGAGTGGGGATTTGTGGGCGTACTGGTGCTGCTGACCTTGTACTTCCTTTTGATCTGGTGGGGGATCGACGCCGCCAACAAGGCCAAGGACCATCTGGGCGTCTTCATGGCGGTGGGCGTGGTCTCGATGCTGGTGTTTTATCTGGCCGTCAATATCGGCATGACTTTGGGTGTGGCGCCGGTTGTGGGTGTCCCCCTTCCCCTGATGAGTTACGGGGGCAACTCCATCTTGACGACCATGGCCGGTCTGGGACTGTTATTGAATATCAAAATCCGCCGCTTTATGCTATTTTATTGAAACAGGTGAAGCCCCCCACTCGGAGGGTAACAACCCAGCGAGCAAAGCGAGCGGGAGGGGGAGGCTCCGTCTGGCTCCGCCAGCGGAGGGGGCGACGCGAGCCCCTATAATCGATAAAGGAATTTATTATGGCAAACGAAATCATCATCAATGCGGCCCGTGAAGAGACCCGTGTGGCCGTTTTGGAAAACCGCGTGGTTACGGAACTCTATATCGATCGTCGGAAAGACCAGGGGATCGTCGGAAACGTCTATAAAGGCCGTGTCGTAAAGGTTCTGCCCGGGATGCAAGCCGCCTTTGTGGACATCGGTCAGGAGCGGGCGGCGTTTCTCTATGTCGACGACATCACGTTCAATGCCGACGACTATTCCCGGTTCCTCGAAGAGGACGAAGAAGGAAAGGCCGAAGCAAAAATGAATGAGGCGATGGAACCGTCCGAGCAGGTTCATCCTTCCGATACCGCCTCAACGGAGTCCCCGATGCCCTCCGTCGGTCTCGGTGAGGGAGGCGAGGGGACGCCGGTCGACCTGGAAGGCCCCGAACGCGAATCCCCGGAAACAGAGCCTCGTGAACCCGTTCGACCGAGGCCGCGTCGCTCGGGAAGCAAGTCCATCGAAGATTTGCTGCAGGAGGGTCAGGAGATCATGGTTCAGGTCACAAAGGAGCCCATGGGAACCAAGGGGCCTCGCGTGACCATGTATATCTCTCTGCCGGGACGGTACCTCGTCTTCATGCCCAACGTGAACCACGTCGGCGTTTCGCGACGCATCGGCCGGGATGAGGAACGCGGACGGCTCAAGGATCTGATCTACCGGCTCCGAAAACCCGGAACCGGTTACATCGTCCGCACGGTCACCGAGGGAATGACGGAGGAGGAAGTCCGCGCCGACATGACCTTTCTGGATCTGGTCTGGAAGAACCTGCTGAAGAAAAAGGAAACGATGTCGGCTCCGGCCATGCTCCACAACGACCTCGACCTGGTTTTCCGGACGATCCGGGATCTCTTCACGCATAAGGTGGATCGATTGATCGTGGACGCCAAACCGGAATACGATCGGATCAAGGAGTTCGTCAACACGTTCATGCCCGGGCTGAGTTCGCGCGTCGAGCTGTATGACCAGGAAGAACCCCTGTTCGACAACCTGGAGATCGAGCTTGAAATTTCCAAGGCGCTCGGTCGGAAGGTGTGGCTCAAGTCCGGCGGGTATATCGTGATCGATCACACCGAAGCCCTCAAGGTGATCGACGTCAACACCGGACGGTTCGTGGGCAAACGGCACTTGGAAGACACCATTTTAAAAACCAACCTGGAGGCGGTGAAGGAGATCGCCTACCAGTTGCGGCTTCGGAACATCGGCGGGATCATCGTGATCGATTTTATCGACATGGAACGGGAACGGAATCGGGAGAAAGTCTATAACGCGCTGCAGGAGGCCCTGAGCAAAGACCGGGCGAAGAGCCGAATTCTACGCATCTCCGAGCTCGGGCTGGTCGAGATGTCGCGCGAGCGCACGCGGGAGGATTTGTTGCGCATCATGTGCGAGCCCTGCAGCTATTGCGAGGGGCGCGGCTATACCAAATCGCCCGTCACGGTATGCCACGAATTGTTTCGCGAGATCCGAAAGATCGGGATCTCGCCCAAAAATAAAAAGATCATCATCGGGGTTCATCCGGATGTGGCCAACCTCCTCTACGATGAGGAGCGTCAGAGCATCGAGGAGCTGGAGCTGGAGTTTCACAAGAAGGTCATCATCAAGGCCGATTCGAATCTGCATATCGAACAGTACGACATTGTGACGTTGTAGAGACTGTGTCCTCGACTTTGCTCATTTGGATTCATCTGGTTGCCGCCATCACCTGGATCGGCGGCATGCTTTTTCACCGGATGGTATTGAAACCGGCCCTCGCGCGCGTGTCCCTGCCTGACCGGCAGGCAGACCCGCCGGTCAAAGGCCAAGACGTTCTCGCCGGCATTCTGATCCGCATCGAAACGCGTTATAAAACACTTCGCTGGCTCAGCCTTGCGACGCTCCTGGCCACGGGCATCGTCCTCCTGCTCCATGAGGGCGGCTCGACGCGACTGGAATCCACCTGGGGAGCTTGGCTCATGCTCAAATTGTTATTCGTATTGATCGTCATCGGCCTCACGGCGATTCACGACGTCGGGATGGCGCCCGTTCATCCCAATCCCGCCGGACTTCCGATCGCGCCGCCCGGCCGCTCCGCGGCCTTCATCGCCGACACCATCCTTGCCCTCGGCCTCGTCATCGTCTTCATCGCGGCCTATCTGGTGCAGTCGTA
>JACQBZ010000063.1 GCA_016194285.1 Nitrospirota bacterium
CGAAAAGTGGCTTCCCGATGTCGTGCCGGTCTATGAGCAGCATAAGGCGGCGGCCTGAACATCGGAGGGAGAATCCCAGCAAAGAGTTAAAAAGAATCGCTAATTGGCCGGAGTGGGCTGGAATAGGTCTGAGAGTGGTGGGCTTGAGTACAAAACGGGCACAAATATTTCTTGTGGTTTTCACCTACGTTCCTCTTTTGTCCAAGAGCTTCCTCAAGCTTGTCTCCATGTTTTTTGATTGACAAGAAAGACAAAAGAGGTCTATCCTGAGGCCACTTTTCGGTAGCAACGGTCGCTTCGTTGGGGTGTGGGGCCTTCCGCCTCAAAAGCGATTCATTCAGCAGGAGCGGAGGTCGGGCGGGGAGCTTTCCGGTGGTTTTTTCTGACCTGGATGGGGTTGGGCAGATCGCGTAGCAGATTAGACTATTTCCGCGTCATTTATTGATTTTGACCTGCACTCGAATATCATTTCACGCAACCCATGAGACAAGAGCAATTACCAGTCGGTCCATCCGCTCCCATGCTGTTCCAGACCGCTCGGATGGTCAGGAACCCACTCTCCTACCTAGAGCAGTGCAGGCGCGAGTTTGGCGATATTTTCACCCTGCGGATTGCCCTGGGGACAATGGTCCACCTCACTACTCCAGCAAACATCAAAGTGCTCTTCACGGGGGAACCGGAAAATCTGCTCGCTGGGGAGGCCAACTATAACCTCTTCGGTGCGATTTCGGGCCGCGGGACCGTGTTTACAATGGACGGAGAGGCGCACCTGCATCGGCGGCGCTTACTCTCTCCCCCTTTCCGTGGCGAGCGTATGCTGCAGTACACAGAACTGATGCGGGATATTACAGAGCAAGTGATAGCGACCTGGCCGGTGCACAGGCCTTTTGCGCTGCACCCCTACATGCAGCAGATTACCTTGCGGGTCATCTTGGCTGCGGTATTCGGCCTCGAGGTAGGACCGCAAGCGGACGGGCTCTCGCATCTCCTTGCCATGCTCGCGAACGTTGGCACAAGCTCACCTCTTCTACTCATGCCCATGTTGCAATGGGATCTGGGGAGATACAGTCCGTGGGGGCGGATCGTCCATCTCCTCAAAAAAACGCACACAGCTCTTGACCTGGAAATCGGCAGACGCCGAGGGCTCAACCAAGAGAGCGGATCGCGTGAGGATATTCTCTCTCTTCTCCTTGAGATTAAGGATGAGGAGGAGCACCCTCTTACCGATCAGGAGCTCCGGGATGAGCTAATCGTAATGTTGCTTGCGGGACATGAGACCACCGGAACCACCCTAGCCTGGGTTTTTGAGCGGATCCTTTCCGAGCCCGATGTTCTCGAGAAAATTAGAGTTGAGTTGGCTGCGGTTGTGGGTAACGAGCGCCTGGATCGACAAAATATCGCTCGACTTGAGTTTCTCGAGGCCACGATCAAGGAGGCGATGCGGGTCCGGCCAATTATGCCGCAGGCGGGAGTCCGTAAGCTCGCCGCACCTTTCGAAATTGCAGGTTATAAGCTCCCCGCTGGAACTTTAGTCGCAAACACCCCGCACCTCTTGCACCGCAACCCTGATCTTTACCCGGAGCCGGACAGATTTTTGCCCGAACGCTTTCTCCGGCGGAATGTTAACCCTTACGAGTGGACACCGTTTGGTGGAGGTGTCCGTCGCTGCTTGGGGATGGCATTCGCCCTGCACGAGATTAAAGTTGTCCTCGCGACCGTATTTACAAAGATACGGCTGCGTTTGGCGGATTCTCCGGTCAAGGTAGGACGCCGCGGGTTCTTTATCGCACCAGCAGACGGCACGCGCGTAGTCGTCGTTGGTATTTGAAGTACGGAATCACTGATTCGTATTTGCAATCTGCTCCATTCATAGATTTTCTTCAACCATTGACTTCAGGAAGAAGTTCACACCCTATTTTTATTTGACGAAGGGAGGTTCCAAAAACCTGTTCTTTATCGATACCACAAATTCTTTGACTTTTATTGATTTTCCCTTTGTGAAAAGGCGAACTCAAATAGAACTGATTCTGCCCCTAACAACCTCCATTGATTTTTAGACAAGCGGTTTGAAAATCGTCCAAAAGCTATCTTGGTCATAAACACAAATGAGGGTACGCCGAAACTTTTTAAAAATCAATTTTCAGATTTTTAAGATTACGATGAGGTTTTTTAAACAGGGGAGCGGGATCTGTATTAACCTTTATCTCTCAGCCACAGCCAGAGTGTTCTTAGATCGATTCGCTTCACGGCGGTTTCGAGATTCTTCCGATTCACGATGCGGAGGAAGACGACCTCGTTTGATTCTACGATGAACAAGGACCGATAATCTCCGGTCTTGAGCTCCCAGTAAGGATGCCCTTTTATTTTTTTGACTTTGGTGTTGGGCCAAGGGCGGGTTTTGAGGAGGTCGTGGTCGTTGAGGATTTGATCGGCGAACTTCCTCGGCAAATCCAGAAGATCTCGTTGGGCACGCGGGGCGTAGATCAGGTCAACGTTTTCCACGGCGACGGAGTTTTTCTTTCATCGCTTTTTGGGTAATGCCTCCCTTTTTACGGAACTCCTCATAGGCGCTTTCAAGTTCCTTCATCAGAGTGGGATGACGGAGCACCAGGAATTCGTCGAGCTCGTCCTCCGTGAGATGGATCAGGGCCGCTTCCGGCTTGCCTAATCGGGTTAATACGACATCTTCTCCCTTCTTGACTTTGTCCAGAATCCGGGAAGAATTTATCTGTAGTTCCCTTACCGCGACGAATTTCACAAACGCACTCCTTGTTAATAATTGTAGAACAATTGTTCTACACATATATTAAGGCATCTGCACCGACTTGTCAAGAAGTATGGCCTGTGCGACCTCCGGCGCAGACGACCGAATCCAAAAAGGCCATCGCCCTGTGATCGACCCAGTAGGTGACCGCTCCCGGCCTCCGTCCCTCGACAAACCCTGCATGCCCGCCGCGGGGAGTGAACTGGGCCGTCAGCCAGGGCGACCGGGCCACCGCGTCGCGCGGCAGGCAGACCGCCGGTAGGAACGGATCGTCGCAGGCATTGATCAGCAGCGTGGGTTTCTGAATCGCGCCGAGCCACGACGCGGCGCTCGACCGCGTCCAGTAATCCTGGGCGTTGGCGAATCCATGGAGGGGCGCGGTCACGCGGTCATCGAAAAGAGCGAAGCTCCGAATCGACGCGACTTCGTCCGGATCGAGGAAGCCGGGATACCGGCGGGCCTTGGACAGGGCCTTTTCCTTCAGTGTGCGCAGGAACGCCTGGCCGTAGAACCAACCCAACCCGTGGTCGACCCGGTAAGCCGCTGCCGCCAGATCGAACGGGACGGAGACCGCGACGGCCGCCCGCAGGGATTCGGGGGCTTTATCGCCGCGCTCCCCGAGCCATTTTAAAAGAACGTTTCCGCCCAGCGAGTAGCCCACCAGCCCGATCGAATGGCCGGGCCGACGCGCGATTAGTGAAGCGAGGACCTCGTCCAGGTCCCCGGTTTCTCCGGAGTGGTAGAACCGGGGAAGCCGGTTCAATTCGCCGCTGCAGGATCTGAAATTCATCGCGACCCCGTCCCAGCCCCGACGGGCCGCCTCGCGCAGCAGCCCGACCACATAGTTCGACCGCGACGAACCTTCCAGTCCATGCAAGACGATCACCAACGGACGATCGCCCGTCCGGCTCTCGGATTCGAACCAGTCCAGATCGACAAAATCGCCGTCCGATGTTTCAAAGCGTTCGCGCCGGTACGGCGGCGCCGGACCTCGGCCGAACAGCGACCGCCAGACCGTCTGACGATGCAGACCGCGAAGCCACCACGCGGGACGGAATTCGGCGGCGACTTCGGTATGAACCGTTTGACTCATTGATAATTGAAAGGCCACGTTTACACCTTCACGTAGGACGAAACGACCGCTCCGATCGGGATTTCAGAATCAACTCCGCGCAGCGGTGACCGCTGGTGACGGCGCCTTCGATCGTGGCCGGGAGGCCGGTGCGGGTCCAGTCGCCGGCCAAAAAGAAATTCTCGTAGGGTGTTTTCTGGTCCGGACGCCATCGTTCGGCCTCGGGCGTGCAGGAATAAGTTGCAAGACGCTCTTTGATCAAACGGGAATGGATGAGTTTGGCCTTCCGGACTTCCGGGAAAAAACGGCCCAATTCCTTCTGGGCGAGGGCGATCAGATCTTCCTTGGAACGGTCGATCAAATCATAGGCCCCGCTCGTGATGCAGGCCAACGCCCCGGCCTGGGTTTCGTCTTTCTTCCAAAGGCGCGACTTGTCGAAGACCCATTGAATGGGGGAGTCGATCAGGCCGATGAACTCTTCATCTAATACCGGCCGGTCGAACCAGAGATGGATCGAGACCATCGGCGAATCGCCCAGATGGTCGAGCGCCTCGAACGGGCCGGTTTTTTGCACGAGCTCCGGCGGCAATAATTTTCGCAACGCATGATGCGGCACGGCGCTGACAGCGCAATCGGCCGTCATGGCCCCGCCGTTTCGCAGCACGACGGCCTCAAATCGGCGGCCCGAAAAAGCAAGCCGATCGGCCGGCGCGTTCAGGTAGACCTCCCCGCCGCGAGCCTCGATGAAATGGCGGGCCTGCTCGGTGTAGAGATCGCCCAGTCCGACCGTGATGATTCCGAAGGAGGAATCCCGGAGCGATCCGAGGAAGGTCTGTCGCAGGACACGAAGGAACAGGTTCGCCGAGGCCCGGTGGGGAAGTTCATTCAGGGCCGAGACCGAAAGGGGATACCACCAGCGCTGACGCAGCGATTCCGGCTGATGAAGGCGGTCCAGCCAGTCTTTCAGTGTCATCGTTTCCGGAAGCGACCGTTTCATGACGATCGAGGCTCCGGCCCGGAGCAAATGCATGCGGTCTCTCACCGAAAGGCCCCGGCAGCCGGCCACGCCGGTCAACAGGTGAAACGGCGGGGGCAGAGACGACCCGGTTAAGATCATCCGACCGCCATCGGGTTCGGCCAAAACCATCCGGAAGCGGTCCTGATACCGGACGAGGTTCTCCGTGCCGATGGTCGTTAAAAATTTTTGAGTTTCGTGAAATGCGCCCAACAGGGCATGCTGGCCGTTGTCGATCAACTCGCCGGTCGTCCCGTCCTCGATCGAGTAGGCCCGGCCGCCCAGAATCCGCCGCTGCTCGATCACGGTGACCTTCACCCCTTGACTCGCCAGGGCCACGCCGGCCGACAAACCGGCGAAGCCTCCGCCGATGATCATAGTATTCTTCATGACGGAACGGCCCGACCGACGCCGATCCGGTTCATCAGCGCGGTCTTGACGGCCAGGGCGAGTTTGCGCGGTTTGGAGAGGCGGACGCGGTGTTCAAAGACGTTGTACCGGACGGTTTTGATCCGTTGGAGGAGGGCCGAATAAACGGCGGCCATGATTTCGGAAGCGATGAGTTGCCGTCGGTGTTCGGGCTTGAGCAGATCGGCCGCCCTCCGGAAGTAGTCGACGGCGCGCTCGGCCTCAAACCCCATGAGTTCCACAAACGATTCGTTGTAGGTCGAGTTCAACAGCTCGGCTTCGGTGTAACCGAAGCGGCGGAGGTCGTCCTGAGGGAGATAGATCCGTCCCCGTTGCGCATCGTCCTTGACGTCTCGGAGGATGTTCGTGATCTGAAATGCGATGCCCAGCGCGACGGCATAATCCCGCTCGTTGGGGCAGCCGAAGATCTCGACGCAGATCAGCCCGACGGTGCCCGCGACCCGGTAACAGTACTGGGAGAGATGGACGAAACTGGCGTAGCGGGTGATCGTGAGGTCCATTTCGACTCCCTGAAGCAGCTCTTCAAAGTTTGTCCGGGTCAGCCTAAAATCTTCGATGGTTTGCTGCAGGGGAAGGATGATCGGATGGGCTCCCCGGCCGTCATAGCATCGGTTCAACTCCTCCCGCCAGAATTCAAGGCGGCGTTTTTTTTCTTCCGGGCTCAGCGCGCTGTCGGAAACGTCATCCAAAGCCCGGCAAAAAGCGTAGACGCGTTCGATTGCCTCCCGTTGGGGTCCGGGCAGAAATAGAAACGACGGGGCGAAGTTGCTATCCCGATGAGTGATCTGGGGCGCTTGCAACGGCATCCTCTATGATTTCCCATGTGGGCCATATCGACCCATCGCCGCTTTGGTCACCACCGCGATCTTGTCTTTCAACCCGATGATAGGACGGCGGGTGAAGACATTGTAATCCACGCTCTCGATCCGGTCCAGAATGGCCATCCCTCCGTTCCAGACGAGATGGAGCTCGAAACGGAGATCGCGGCCGACCCGGTCGCAAAGGGGACGGCCCTGATGAAACAATTCCCTCGTTCGCGCGGTTTCATGCCGCATCAATCGGCAAAAGGCCTCGTTGTATCGGTGGTTCTTGAGGTCTTCCTCGCGGTACCCGAATTTCGCCATGTCTTCCTGGGGAAGATAGATCCGATTTTTCTGATAATCCACCGCGACGTCCTGCCAGAAATTGGTCAGTTGAAGCGCGGTGCAGATCGAGTCCGAAAGAAGATGCCGTTCCGGATCGCGATCGTTGAACAGGAGCAAGACCAGACGACCGATCGGATTGGCCGAGTAGCGGCAGTAGGTCAGCAGATCCTCAAACCGGCCGCGACGCTTAGTGGTCACATCCATTTTGAAGGCCATGAGAAGATCCTGAAAGAGGGCAACGGGAAGATCGAATCGCTCAAGAGTCTCTTTGAGCGCGATAAAGACGGGATGCTGCGGTTTACGCCAGACGCACTGGAGCAGTTGATTCTCCCAGTTCTCCAGAAAGGCCAGGCGCAGGTTGTCGACGTAGTCGGGTTCGTCCGCGAAATCGTCCGCAATGCGTGCGAAGGCGTAAACGCTGTGGACATACGGCCGGAGTTTTTTTGGAATGAATCGGGAGCCGACCGGAAAATTCTCGTAATGGCTCGAGGCCAGGCGCTCACAATAATCAAAGGCCTCTTCCAGGGTCCATGAATGCTCATCGAGTTGGGAGGTTGTCGGCGGAGAAGACCTTGTCATCTGTATGATTTAACACACACTGCGCGTAGAGTCAATCGGTGCGGTCGGTGGGTTGAGAGGAAGGACGGAGTGGATTAGGCTTTGAGGGTCGGGGATTGCGCTCGCTGTGCGGATTCATTGGCGTCTCGGGAAAGCATTTTCAGGGTATCTTCGTATCCCATCTCGATCGCCCGTTTCAGCTTGTAGCTGTTTGAGAATTCAAGCGTCCCGAGTTCGAGGCTTTTCGAGGGCTGGAGGAGTACCATTTCGACCGGATGGAGTTCGCCTCGAGGGTACAGACTGTTGATGCGGTTCAGGTGATGCGCGTCGTCCAAGAGGATGGCATACTGGCTGGCCTCCAGTAGCGTAATCGTGAGCGCCAGGTTATTGCGGATTTTTTTATTGGCGAAATCCTCTCTCCGGCTGTTGATCACCGCGTAGATTTTCGTGGCCCCGTTCTCGATCGCCGTTTTAAATGGGACGTTGTCCGTGACACCGCCGTCCACCATCACGTGGTCGCCCACACGCACGGGCGGGAAAATCACCGGGATGCTCGCGGAAGCCAGAAGACAGAGATCGAGATGAGGGCTGTCATTGTAAAATCGCAAGACCTTCCCGGTCACCAGATCAAAGGCGCTGACGATCAGTTTTTTAGGGCTCGTCTTGACCTTATCAAAATCCACACTCTCGCGGATCAAGTCCAGGAGCGGTTTTGAGGAGAAAATGGGGTAGGTGAAATTTCCGAAAAAAGAAGCGATAAAGGACATCTTCCACATTCGCGAGTAGACCTTTTCGGTGGTGAGATGCTGCCAGATATCGAGAAGTTTTTTCTCTTCGCCCGAGACCACCATCGCCGCACTGAGGGCCCCTGAACTCGTTCCGCAGACAACCTCCGGATGGATTCCCAGGTCGCACAGGGCGTTCACAACCCCTACCGAGTAGGCCCCCTTGGAACCTCCGCCGGACAGAACCAGCGCGACTTTTCGGTTTCCATTGTCTGAGAAGGATGGGTTGGTGGGGTTCATCTTTAACAAAGGCTCCGGATCGTTCGTGATTAATTTAATTTTACCATCGAAGGGTGGGCTGTCAAGATGAACAATTAATTAAGGTGTTGGGTTGTCGCTGTCTTGGTGGAGGATTCACGATCCAGGATCGTCGGTTGTCTGAAAAAATCCGGATTCCATCTGTTTCATGGCCCACCGCGAATAAAAATTTATGGATTGCTCCGTCTATATCCTCCTGATATCTAAATATTTTTCGTTCCTGTGACCCTGAATCCGGATTGACACTCTCATTTACGGCTGATACAATGATCTAAATTTTTTTCTCCTGTTCTGAAAACACCACTTTCGAGTATTCGGATCAGGAAGATAACTTTAACCGGTATTCACAATGAGCCGTAGCGACCGATTTCTTCTCGCCTGCCAAAGAAAGCCCGTCGATCGTACCCCGGTCTGGTTCATGCGCCAGGCCGGACGGTACATGAAGGAATATCGGGAGGTCCGGAAGACCCATTCAATCCTCACGATCTGCAAGACCCCCGATCTGGCCGCTCAGGTCACACTTCAGCCGATCAAGCGGTTCGACCTGGATGCGGCGATCATCTTCGCCGATATTCTTCTTCCTCTGGAGCCGATGGGGATTCAGTTGGAGTTCGCAAAGGGCGAGGGGCCGGTGATCCATAATCCGGTGCGCGATGCGGCGGATGTCAGGGCGCTCCAGCCATTCGAGCCGGACGAGAAGACGCCGTTCGTGATGGAGGCGATCCGAATCGTCCGGCGGGAACTCGACGGGAAGATTCCTCTGATCGGATTCTGCGGCGCGCCGTTCACGCTGGCCAGCTATATCATCGAGGGCGGCCATTCCGATCACTACATTCAAACCAAACGGATGATGCTTCACACGCCGTCGCTCTGGAAGGAGTTGATGACGAAACTCGCGCAGACGATGGCCGGCTACCTTCGAGCCCAGATCCGTGCCGGGGCGCAGGCGGTCCAGATCTTTGATTCCTGGGTCGGCTGTTTAAGCCCGGAGGACTACCGCGAGCATGTTCTGCCCTATTCGCATCGGATGATCGACGGTCTGAAGAAGGAGGGTGTTCCCGTGATCCATTTCGGAACGGGGACGTCCGGATTTCTGGAATCGATGCGCGAGGCCGGC
>JACQBZ010000071.1 GCA_016194285.1 Nitrospirota bacterium
CAGAAAGACGCCGTCCCGCGTCATGCCCGTAATCATCAAGGTCATGGGTTCAAGAATATTCGTGTAATGAAAATGCGTGATCAACAGACCACGATCGGTTCCGGCGATCATCTCATTCACCGATGAATCGCCCCCGGCCAGCATCAGGTTGAGCGGCATCGGGCCGTTGGTATTCGGAAGCGGCAGCGCGTGGCCGGTCGATTCCGTTCCGGCCGTCTTCGCCGTCCGACGATCGTGAACCACCGCCTTCGCCACGCCCCGGTCCACCAGAACAACGCGGCGGCGGGGCATGCCTTCGTAGTCAAAGTTCAGGCCGAGCGTCTGGTGGTTGTAGACATCATCCATGATCATGACCTTCTCGCTTAAAATCTTCTGACCCAACTTGCCCGACACGAAACTGCGACTTTCCAGATACGGCAGCGCGCCGAAGCCATCCCAGGCCATGAAGAGCAGAAGCTCCGCGACCGCAGCCGGCTCCAAAATCACGTCGTACTCCCCCGGCGGCAGGGTCTTGGGACGACGACCCGCCAAGGCTTTTTCGAGGGCGACGGCCGTCAATTCTTCGGGATGAACGGCATGAATGTTCGGGTGAGTCAACTCGGCCCATCCGGAACTGTCTTGGGCCATGACCGTCACGCTGAAGCTGGCCGAGGTATAGCCATTATAGGCGAAAAGACCGTTGGAATTCGCCAGGCCGACCGCCTGCATCCCGTGCGAGAAAATCCCGGCCGCCGTCGTCTTTTTTTTCTTGCAGAGCGCCACGGCCCGACGGATGCGATCCACTTTTTCGTCCGGCGTCACGGTCCGCGTCGCCGGAACCGAGTGGGAGAGCGGCTGGTAGGCTTGAGGTTCGGGGAAGGATAAAAGCGTGGGATCTTCCGGTTGGACCAATGCGATCTGGACGGCCTTCTTCACCGTCCGCTCCAGCGTGGCGCGGTCAAACTGATTGCAGCTCGCCCGTCCCTGGCGTTTTCCCTTTTGAACCCGGATCACCGCCTCGGCGTTTCCGGCCTCGACATGCTGCGTGACGATATTGTTCCCGAAGCGGGCAAGCCCTTCCTGTTGCGCCGCGAGCAAGACCTCCACGGCCGTTCCGTCGGCGAGCGCCATCACCTGTTTTGAAATTTCACGAAAATGGGATTCGTCCATCGTGGGTCAGCGGGTAGGCGCTTCGTGTTCATGGGCGGGATGTTCTTCTTCGCTCGATCCCGTCGGCGCGTCCGCGTCATGGGTGGGACCGCCGGACGGCGTTTCTTTTGTCTCACCCATCCCGGGCATCTCATCCATTGAGTGTTCCTGGGTATTTCCGTGGGGATGTCCATGGCCGTGCTCATGTCCTTTATGAACCTGCGGAGGGGACAGCCAAGCGTAAAGCGTCAGGCCCAGAAGGACGACAAAGGTCACGGCGCCGAGCGCCAACACGCCCTTGCGATCCTTCGGATCCCGGCTTGGTCCCCGATCCAACATCGGCACGATGAGAAAAAGCAGCAACAGCACAAGCGAGCTGTACAGTATCCCCGGTATTATTCCAACAAAATTCTCGATCCCATACTGCCACAAATAGATCCAGGGCGGCTTCACGCCGGTCTGCTCCAAAGAAGGCTCGCCTCCCAGCGGCGGCTGAACGATGGCCGCAACCATTGCGACAAGACCGTAGAAGATCAGACTGAATCGGGTGATCGCCCAAAGATGCTCGGTGAAGGTACCGGTCAGCTCGGCGGCCGGGACTTGGGGAAGACGGGAATGTGGTCCGCGAGGGAGCGGCGAGATATTAAAAACATGAATCAGATAAAAATGGCCCACGATCAGCGCGATCAGTAGCAACGGCGCGAGCGTGATATGAAAGGTGTACATCCGGACGTTCATCGAAACGCTGTCGGTCAGACCGGATCCCATTAAGCTTCCGATCGGCCCCAGAACCTCCAAGACGGCCTGATAATGCACCATCGCCTCGGACCCTTCCTGATCCAATTTAATGACGGTGCCTGAAAAATAGGACAGCATCGTGGCGGTGAAAAACAGCGCCGTCCCGAAGTACCAGGTCAGTACGCGCGGGGCCTTGTACGCCCCGCTGATGAAGACGCGGAGAAGATGGGCACACATCGCAAGGACCACGGCCTCGGCCGTCCAGTAGTGAAACGACCGGAGGAAGCGGCCGCCGGCCACCTGCTCCGCGATATAATGGACGCTGCGGTTGGCCAGGTCCGGCTGGGGATTGAAAAACTGGGTCAGGATCAGCCCGGTCAGAAACAGTAGGACGAAGCCCGTCAGCGTTATCCCGCCGAGGCAGTAGCCGAGATTCTTGGCGTGGGCCGGGACCGGAAAGGAAAGGCGGCTCAATCGGGTCCATTGATCCAGTCGGTTCCAGAGACTGCCGTTCGACATGCGACCTCGAATCGATCGTGCTGCGGAATGAAAGAATTGATTTTACTCGAACGAAGATCGTTTGTCAAAAACACAAAACCTTCAACCATTTTTTGCGCATCGGAAGCCGAGATCGCCGAAACTGAAAACGGGATCAAAATAAAGACGGTAGGACGCCCGCGCTTCGTGTGCCGTGATCTCCTGCGCCTCATTCGCCGTCTGGTGGCCGAACCCACGGGTCCAGGACTTTCCGCGGATGACCTTAAACCGCTGACCGTAATTGTCGGAGGGGACCGCATTGCCCGGATAAGGCCGGTACCAATCCGCCGTCCATTCCCAGACATTCCCGATCAGATCCTCCACGTGATAGGGACTTCCCCCCTGCGGATAGGACCCGACCGGTCGCGGGCCGTCCGAAAGCAGATTGGCCTTCCGTGAATCGAACTCATTCCCCCACGGGTAGATCAATCCGTTGGACCCGCGGGCGGCCTTTTCCCATTCGGCCTCGGTGGGGAGGCGCTTTCCGGCCCACAGGCAGTACGCGGCGGCCTGATACCAGGTCACATCCGTCACGGGATAGCGATCCTGTCCCGAAGGATAACCCTCGGCCTTCCATGAGACGGGGGGTTGTGCGCGCCTCGCGCGGACAAAGGCCGCGAAGTCTTGATTCGTCACCTCGGTGCGATCGAGGTAGAACCCCGGCAGGTTGACGGTATGGGCCGGTGCTTCATCCTGAAACCAGGGTTTTGTCAATCCCAGATCCACGCTCCGTCCCTGGACATCCTTTTCATCGACGCCCATCGTGAATGGGCCGGAAGGGATCCAGACCATCCCGGAGGGCGGCAACGAGCAGGAAAACGAACCGATCCAGACCCCGGTGAAAATCAAGAGCCGAAGGATTTTTTTGGGATGGACCGGATGCGGACGTGATTTCATCATGATGGGTATGTCCGGCATGATAGCAATTCCCAAGGGGTCAAATCAACGCAGTCGATTCCTTGCATCGCGTATCCGCGTTGCAAATTCAGTATGGATGTGCGATCCTATTTAGCCATGGATCTTTTCGACACAAAAGACCAAAAAGCCCCTCCGCCTCCCCTCGCCGAGCGGATGCGCCCGCGAAATTTAAACGAGTTCGCGGGACAGGAACATCTGGTCGGCCCGGGCCATTTTCTATCGACCGTACTGCAATCGGACCATCCTCCCTCGATCATCTTCTGGGGCCCGCCCGGATCCGGCAAGACAACCCTCGCACGGATCATCGCGCAGGCCACGAAATGCCACTTCGTCTTTTTCTCGGCCGTGCTGGCCGGCGTGAAAGAGGTGCGCGAGATCGTGGGCGAGGCCAGGGTCCGGAAAAAAACCGAAGGAAAGCGGACGATCCTCTTCGTGGACGAGATTCACCGGTTCAATCGGAGCCAGCAGGACGCTTTCCTTCCCCATGTGGAGGACGGGACGATCATCTTGATGGGCGCCACGACCGAGAACCCGAGTTTTGAAGTCAACGCCCCGCTACTTTCCCGTTGCCGTGTACTGGTTTTAAGTCCGCTCGAGCCGGACCATATCGTCCGCGTTCTCCAACAGGCCCTGTCCGATCCGGAACGAGGCCTGGGCAAGATGGCGATCGACGTGGCCCCGGAACTATTTAATGAAATGGCCGACTGGGCCGAGGGCGACGCGCGTCGTGCGCTCAACCTCCTTGAAGCGGCCGTTTCGTTGTGTCCCGAAAAAAACGGGAGACGTCACCTGACCGAGAAAGAAGTCCGCGAGGCGGCCCAGAATCGTCTGCTCCTGTTTGACAAGGATCGTGAAGAACATTACAACGTCATCTCGGCCTTCATCAAGAGCATGCGCGGAAGCGATCCGGACGCCGCGGTCTACTGGCTGGCTCGGATGCTCGAGGCGGGCGAAGATCCCCTCTTCATCGCGCGCCGGATGGTGATCTTCGCTTCGGAAGACGTCGGAAACGCCGATCCGCAGGCGCTGCCGATTGCCGTCGCCGTGCTTCAGGCCTTTCATGCCGTCGGTCTGCCCGAGGGCTGGATTCCTCTGAGTCAGGCCGCAACCTATCTTGCGTCGGCGCCGAAGAGCAACGCGAGCTACATGGCATATAAGAAAGCGGCAAAAGCCTCAAAGGAACACGGCAGCCTTCCCGTCCCGCTGCACCTTCGCAACGCGCCGACCCGTCTGATGGAAACACTCGGCTACGGCAAGGGCTATCAATATCCGCACGATTTTCCGGATCAATTCGCGGGACAGGATTACCTTCCGGGACCGCTCCGGAAAGAGCGGTACTACGAGCCCAAGGAGGTCGGACACGAAAAAGAGATCAAGAAGCGTCTCGACGAAATCCGCGAGAAAAAGAAAAAAACCAGGAAAGAGCCCGGGAAAGAAGAATGACGACGCCGACCGGTGGCTCGAGATCGGCGTCGAGTGCGATCCGGCCGCGGGCGACGCCGTCGCGGAGCGGCTCGGGCCCTACGGCGAGGGCGGGGCCGTGATCGAGTCGCGGCCGGAGGGACCGGCACGGCTTTCCGACAATCCGGTTTCCGCGTCGGTTTGGGTCAAGATCTACCTTCCCGCGGCTCTTTGGGACCGGAAGCGCCCCGGCATCGAGCGAATGCTGCGGGATCTTCGCAAGGAATATTCTCTCTCGGAGGCCCCGACCCGCGAGTTAGGAGTGGAGGACTGGACCGAACAATGGAAGAAGGACTACGACATCCGAAGGGTCGGCCGCCGCATCGTGATCGTGCCTTCCTGGAAGACGTACAGTCCGAAACGAAACGAGATTGTGGTGACGATGGACCCGGGCATGGCCTTCGGAACCGGCCTTCATCCCACGACGCGGCTCTGTCTGATGGCGCTGGAAAAATATCTTAAGACCGGTAACCGTGTTTTGGATGTCGGCACCGGTTCCGGGATTCTCACGATCGCGGCCGTGAAACTCGGCGCGGAATCCGTCGACGCGCTCGACATCGAGGCCGCCGCGATCGCGGTGGCCGGACGGAACGTGATCGAAAACGGCATTGCGGATCGCGTAACGCTCTATCCCGGAACGCTGCGAGAGCTCGGCGCGAAGATTCCCCCCGCGGATCTGATCCTGGTTAACATCCTGGCCTACACGATCATCCGGATGCTTCCCGAATTAAAGGCGAAGCTCCTGCCCGGCGGCCTGCTCATTACCGGCGGGATCCTGTCCGAGTTCCGCCCCGACGTCGAACCCGCGTTGAAGCAGGAAGGCTTCGACATGATCGAAGCGCTTGAGGAAGAAGACTGGGTCACCCTCGTCGCGCGTTTCCCAGCGACTTGACTTTCTCACTTAAATGATATAATTTTGATATAGCTTGCAGGAGGAGTGATGCCGATCATCAAACCCATTTCCGATCTCAGAAACAAAGCAAACGAGATCTCCAGCCTCATTCACAAGAGCCGGGAGCCTGTATTCATCACCAAAAACGGTGAAGGTGATATGGTTGTGATGTCTCTGGCTCAATACGGGCAGCTTCAGATGAAGCTCGATCTCTACGCCAAGCTTGCGGTGGCCCAGTCTCAGGCAGCCGCGGGGAAAAAGGGACGCAGTTTGAGCCGGGTCATGCGAGACCTCCGGAAGCGCATCCGTGAGTCCGAATAGATATTCGGTTCGCCTCCTGCCCATTGCCGAGCAGGATCTTGAAGAAATTATCGATTACATTGCCGCCGACCGTCCAACGGCGGCTTATGAACTGGCGGATCGGATCGAGAAGAATCTTCAGCGTCTTGCTTCGCACCCTCACCTTGGAAAAATACCCGATGATGAAAAGCTGTCCGGCATGGGATACCGCTTCCTCATCATCGAGGATTATCTGATCTTCTACACCGTCCGCGCCAGGACCGTCCTCATCCACCGCATCATTCACGGGGCAAGAAACATTCAAGATTTGTTATAAGGCTAAACACCTATCTTTTATTGCTTCCTGCATTACGGCGTCTCGGTCACCTGGGTCCGGCGTTCCTTGCCCCCGCCGCCGTAAACCATGAAGACCTTCTTGCCCTGCCGGACGTGGTAGACCGCCCAGGCCGGGGATTTCCCGTCGTAGGAAGCGTCGGGGTCCTCTCCCGAAGCCTTCAGATGGTCGGGATAGGTGATGCCTACGTCGATCACCTCGGCCAGGAGACATTCGGTGGTAAAACCTTTCCCGGTTAATGCAATCTTCATCAGCAATTGATTAATCTTCTCGGGATCGTTCAGTTCAATCGGCTCGGGCATCGTTGCTCACATCAATTTTTTCAAGTCGGCTTCCATCACGGACACCCACTGCTCGATCGGCACCACGGCGTCCACGACGATCTCGTACTTCCCGTTCGGGAGTTTCCGGACCTTTCCCGGCAATTCCGTACCGAGTGGAATCTCGATCCATTCGCGGTTGATCCCCAGCCGGTCCGTCACCTCAAAGATCGCATTGATCTCCTTCATCCCGACGACTTTGAGCATAAACGGTCCTTTTCGATCGATGGAGGGAAATCATGGGGCCGACCCGGTCGGGCCGACCCCATGGGCTGTCACAGGTTGGGCTGAGGCGTGGTCCGAAGATACGGCTTGATGACCTTATGTCCTTTCGGAAACTTGCCCGGGACTTCCTCGTCCTTGACGGACGGGGAGATGATGCAGTCCTGCCCCGGCTTCCAGTCGGCCGGCGTCGCGACGCTGAACTTCGCCGTGAGCTGTAGCGATTCGACCACCCGGAAGAGCTCATCGAAGTTTCTCCCCGTCGAGGCCGGATAGGTCAAGGTCAGCTTGAGCTTCTTGTCCGGCCCGATCACGAAGACCGATCGGACGGTCAGGTTGTCGATTGCGTTGGGATGGATCATGTCGTACAGGTTGGCGACTTTCCGGCCGGGATCGCCGATGATCGGATAGTCGACGACGCAGTTCTGCGTCTCATTGATGTCCTTGATCCATTTCTTGTGGTCGTCCACGCTGTCAACGCTCAGGGCAACGACCTTGACGCCCTTTTGAGCAAACTTGTCCTTCAGCTTGGCCACCGCCCCCAACTCGGTGGTGCAGACCGGGGTAAAATCTTTCGGATGGGAAAAGAAAATCACCCAATTGTTCCCGATCCATTCATGAAAACGGATCGTGCCCTGTGTGGATGCCGCAGTGAAATCCGGAACGATATCTCCTAATCGAACTGTCATGGCTCCCTCCTTTTACTGTTTATGTTCCGTGAATTCTGGCCTTTAAAACCTAAAATAAGAGCAGATTTTTATATATAATCCCATTCCATGTCCTGGTCAAGAGGAATTTATTTGAGCCCCTATACTTCTTTGGCCCGTTTGAAGTTCTTAGGTTTGAGGTACGGAAAGATCCAGACCACCGCCGCAAGCGTCAGGACGATCCAGATCCATTGGCCCCAGCCGTGGAAGAACCGGATGACGCCTTCCCCAATGAAATACCCAAGTGACTCCACGATCACGGCCCAGACCGTGCAGTTCAGGGCCTCAAAAAAAAGAAACCGGCCCAAGGAGAGATGGGTCAGGCCGAAGGCGATCGCTCCGATGATGCGCGCGCCGTAAAGATACTGGAGGATCAAAATGGCCGTTCCGGGGTGGCGCCGGATCACCTGATCCGCCAGATCCACCCGTTCCTGCAATCGTTTGAATCTCGGGAATAAGTACCGGGTGCCGAACCGTCGTCCGACCCAAAACCAGAAGAGGTGACCGGTCCAGGCCCCAAGAGAGGCCGTCCCCCATACGCTGACGGGATGGAGCAGCCCGCTTCCGGCCAGGATCCCCGCGGCCAACAGGACCCCCTCGCCCTCGAGGAACGTCCCGATAAATACCGCGAGAAGGCCGTAATGTGGAAGCAGATGGGTGAGGCTCTGGGTCATCTTCGGGACGGTATTTCTCCATTACCGTTGCTGTTGGTATACCCCAGTTATCCTCAAAGAGTCAATAAGTCAATGAACATTCGTTGTTCTTTCAATACAAAACGATCTCTCCAAAATCCCTCTGGCCTATCTCGGAGGGTTTCTGTTAGAATAGTTATTTAATTTCTTAAGGACGATTTCAAATAATGGACACCACCCAAATCAAAAAGATTCTCTCCGAGCGCATTCTGGTGATTGACGGCGCGATGGGGACGCAGATCCAGGCCCGGAATCTCACGGCCAAGGATTTCGGCGGGCCACAGCTCGAAGGCTGCAACGAGTATTTAAACCTCACCCGTCCCGACGTGATCCAATCGATCCACGAGGCCTATCTTGCGGCCGGCGCGGACATCGTCGAGACGAACACCTTCGGCGGGACATCGATCGTTCTGGCCGAATACGGTCTTCAGGACAAGG
>JACQBZ010000001.1 GCA_016194285.1 Nitrospirota bacterium
CCGGCAATCGAGAAGGGCCGGCAGCCGGCGCAACAGCGTCCGAACTTCAGCGGACACCGCTTCCTTGGCGGTGGCGAAGGATGGCCCAAGCCGGGTCAGGGCCAACGCGCTGTGGCGATGAGGATCAAGCCAGAAGGGGAACAGTTGGACCTGCGATTCCGCTTGCTCCAAGAGCTCTTTCCACGCCTCTTTTTCAGACAACATTTGAAACTGCTCCGTCAGATGCGTGGGAGGGGGGGGAACTTGGGTCTCTCCCCCATTGGAGGGAGGAACCTCCTCGAGGCTCACCCACGTCAGCACCCGAACCATTCGATAAGGCCAAGGGGCTTCCGGCTCCACGCCCCGGATAAACGACGCCGCCTTGAGAAGAAGGGCGACGGTCCCCTCCAGGACCTTTTCGGCGTCCTCCTTCGACGCAATCTCTCCCGAAATGACCGGCATGGCCGAGGTCGCCGAGGAGATGGAAGGCTCCGCCGTCGAGACCTGGCCCTCCGGCGATTCCCGGGTCTCCTCGGCCTCTGCCTCCTTCAAGCGCTGATCGACGGCGCGACGGAGGTCCCCCAGACCGGGAGAATCGTTCCCCAACCGCTCACCGAAAAATTTCTCCAAGACCTCGATCTTCTCGGCACAGGCGCGGATCATCTCGGTCTCCCGGGACTGGGGTGCCTTCCGCTCCACCGCCGCACCGCCTTTCTCCGCCAGCCATATGATCGCGTTGATTCTCCCCCGCATCCTCTTGGCCTCGGGATAGAGGGTCTCCCAGAAGGAGGCCACCATTCCCTCGATGCAGGTGAGTCCGGCCAGCAGACCGGGGTATCCCTTCTCTTCCAAGAGGCCAAGGCAGAGATAACTGGCGACCAGAAGATCTTTGGACTTGCCATGGAGAATCTCTCGGGCAAGGGAGACCGCCTCTTTCCAATTAACCGTCCCACTCGAGAGACCATCCATTTTATTCATCTCGGACTGAAGCCTCTCATAAACCGGGTCGTATCGAGCCGAATCGCCCGACGGGGCATCGGCCCGAATGGGAGTAGAACCGGTCGCACGCCATTCCAAAATTTCATCGTCCATGGCTTGTCTCTTTGTTAACTCTCAGCGCCAAGCAATGCTATTCCGGCTTGTCTTTCGGCCCTGATCACTAAAGACTGATCATTGGGCGCTTCTTATTCTTTAAGCGCCTCTGTAGCTTCAAGAAAGGTGGCCAATGGGAGTCCTCCCTGGTCCAACAGTTCCTGTCGCTCCTTTCTGATTCCGCCGATCACATTTTCTGGGTTCCCCGATTCCTCCGGTGCCAGGTCATACCACGAATCGCCATCCAGATCCGGCCGGACTAAAAACAGAAAGTTCTTGGCCGAGGGTCGGCGAAAAAAGACCATCATACACGGCGTACCCTTCGTCGGCCCGCGGTTCCAAAAAAATATGGGATCCACCTTGTCCTGCTTTAACAATCGAAAGGTCATATCAAACCAGAAAGGAATATCATAACCTTCTTCGGCGGCCTGCAGAATAAGCGGGAATTTTAGGCCTAATCCAAACTTATTGAGAGGATTATGACGCATCGGTAAAAGGATATCCAGCAGGTTCCGATCCATCAGGTATTTTCTGGGATGACTGAAATCCCCCAGGAGCTTTGTCCAGAAATCCCCGACCGTTTGAACTTGGAGATGGCCAAGATAGGCCTCTTTTACTAATTCAAACTCCTTCTCAATCGGTACCGTGAGTCTCTCAAGAGCGGAAAGAAATCCCTTCAGCTCCGTTCCCCTCCATCCCGTCTGGGCCACTTCCGTGGCCCGATTCCAAAACGTCGAGAACAGAAGGGGTGCAAAATAGATCGGGCCTGGAAAACGCGTCCGATCCACCCGAAGAAAAAGGATAAACGGGTATCGTCGGCCGCCTTGATCCCTGCTGGGAGCAAAGACCCCAACCAGAAATCGATCGGACCCGTCCACCTGAAACACAAATCTCCAGAAGTCCGCCTTCGAGAAGTCTTCCTCCCAACTCGGGCCTAATTTGGACTTCACAAATTGAATCCCCTCTTGGAACCACTGGTCAAGACCGCGGACTTCCATCCCATCGGCATTGTGCCGGATAAAATCCGCATGAATGGGAAGCTTGCCAAAACATCCCAATGAAAAATAATCCATGAAGTCTTTTCTCCTATCCGAGTTTAGCCACGCACTGGAAGTTTGTAAATAAGCCAGGCTTGAAGGGGTTCTTATAGCTATCAGCCCTTAAATCGTATCGGATCTTCATGGCCGTTGGGCCCTGCACATTTAAATTCCACTCCAACTGATAACGGGTGGTACCGATGGGGGTCACACGCCCGTTATCGAGGAGCTTGAACAATCCCCATTGGCCCCCATACTGACGGGCCTGCCGTGCCCCCCCGATATTGGCCTGAAGCGACGCCCCGTAGGTCCCGGAAGATCCCGGCCACGTAAATTCATGCCATTCCTGCGGCTCATTCCGATAACGAAGATCTTTCCCATCCACTTGGAAGAGGGTCTCGCTGACCCCTGGACTGGGATACGGATAAAGGCCAAAAGAAAGTTTTAGGTCTGGATTACCCCGTGGGAACAGCCCTTCGGTTATAAGACGGGCTTGCCTCATGCTCTCCAGAAATTCGGGGGTGAGGGCCATTCCGACACCCATCCTTTTTTTAACTTCCCAACGCTCACTCCCTTCCTCTACAAAAGGCTTAAGCTCCTTGTCATAAAATTTCCACAAGGTTCCATTCTGGGGATGAAAGAAGTCAGCCACATCCGCCAGTGCAGCATCCTCTCCTCCCTGCCGAAAAGGATAGCGTCCCGCGATGCTCTGCTGGCAGGGTTCATACACCCCGGTTTTCCATCGGCTGTTCAGGTCTCCCAGTGCCTGGTTCATCACGCCCGCGAAGGCTATTTTAAAAGGCTGAAGCAAGATAGGACTGACGGCCTGACGGGATTCCGGATCAAGTTCTTGAAGAAGGCTCTCGACCTTTGTTAAGGCCATGGTCATATCGTTCGATCCCCCGGTGGCAATACTCTGGGCACTCGCCCTGGCATCTTGGCCCGCCCCCTCGGATTGAGTCAAAGTCCGGAGAATCTCATGGACCCTAGCCAATTCTCTCTGGTACTGTACCAGCGGAGATTCCTTCTTTTGATCTTGGGGAGGGGACACAAATGCATGGAAGGTCTGGAAACGTGTTGAAACTGGATTGGAATTGATGGCTGAACGGGAATCATCCGGATTCCCTTCCAAGTTAAGCCCTTTTTTCACTTTCCGGACTAAATTCAGGGCCACCCCCTGTCCTCCAGAGACAGCCCCTCTTCCAAGGTCCGAGTTCTTGTCCGCCTCCATCAACAGATCGGTCAAGGAAGAATCGTCCCGGATCAGCATCTCCAGCTGCTCTACGATACCGGGTAAAGAATCGGCGGGTCGTATTTGGACTGACTCCAAGAATTTCTCCCATTGGCGGACATATTCGGTATAATAGATTTTTTCTACCCCCTTTTCCATTTCGGTCTGATCAATCTCTGGCACACCCAGGACCCAGCCTTCCTGGCCAGATTCCTCCAAAACCTTTTCCAGGGTATCTGGGAAAGAGGTTCTCCATCCCTTTTCGGTGAATAGACCGGGAATCTGGTACTCACTGGTTAAGACATCCTGTCTTCGGCCATGAAGGGCCACCTGTAGGGTGTAGGACTCCAACCCCTGTAGAGCTTCCCGACGGACACGGGCGTATAATCGCTCCATGACCGGGATATCACGCAAGACTCGTTGGGCATCTTTTACCAACCGTTGGTCAATCTGGATGCGGGGAGCCCCCTCCCGGCCCAGCTGTCGACTGTAAAAGGCGATCTGCCGGACAACAGCACCCTGCAGGTCTGCAGGTACATGCCCCGCGCCATATTGTCTCAGAAGGAAGTCCCCCCAAATTTTTTGTAACAACCCGGCCAGAAAGGTCGAATTCAGGTGGACCGGATCTGACATCATTAAATAGCCTTTCAAAAGGGAATAGTAAAAATCGCTGTCCCGATCCGGCGGCAGATTATTCGGACTGGATACAAATCCTTCGAGTTCTACTTCCAGGGCGCTCTTCGTGGAAATCAAAAAAAGTTCATTGAACCGATCAAAGTAAAGAACCCGCAGGGGTTGATAGAGTGTCGAACCCTGATACAAGCCCCCACGAAGCCTTAGGGGTGGCCCTGCCTCCCCGTACTCCTGTAATTGCTCGATCCGTGCCCTGAGCCTGTCCAGGAGTTCGATGTTCTTTTCAATCTGTCGTTCGTCCTGTAGGTTCATTTGAACGGCCTTCATGGAAGCCGATCGAATCGAGCTGATAAGGTGCTTATTCCCGACGAACGAAAAGGATAAACCCACCAAGGAACCCACCAAGGCCAAAACCGCCCCGACAAAAATGCCAACCCTTATATAGCCCCGCTGCCGTACCATGGCGGAAGAAGGTCCCGCCAGAATCTGATCCGGAAAGATAATCTCTGTAAAGAGATTTTTGATGAAGTAGCTTTTAGTCTCCTTCTGTGCCTCCAGGGCCTCGCTGATCACATCGGGTAGACCGGAGGCTTTGCTGACCGCACTCAGGATCCGGTCGATGGGGGTTCCCTCTTGTGTCCCACTGGTGAAATAAAACCCTCGGAAAATGGGACTCTCCTGATAGGGATTGGGTTGGAATAAAATCTCCACAAAACGGGCAAACTTCTCTCGGCCAGAAACCAATTGAAGGGGAAATCCATAAATATCCCGGATCTTTTGTGAGCCTCGGGCGGAGGCAAGCCGCGTCATTCGTCGGGCCTGGAGTGCGTTGAACAGCCTCTGGAATTCTGAATCAAAAATCATGTGGGAGGGGGTGCTGGACGGTGCGGTGTTGGATAAGGTGCATCCCCAAACCTGCTCTCGCTCGGTTTTACTGAGGTCTTCAAAAAATTCTACAAACCCCCGGAGAAGATCACATTTGGTAAAAACCAGATAAACTGGAAATACAATTCCCAAACGTTGGATCAACTCATCGACGCGGTTTCGGATATTCTTTGCATGCCATTCCACTTGATCTTCGGTGGCCTGTAGCAGGTCGGCAATACTGATTGCGGCCAGGACACCATTGATCGGTTTGCCCTTCCTGCATTGCTTAAGCATGTCGAGAAAAGCAAGCCATTCCTCCTTGTCATCCTCTTCGGTCACATATCGGCCTGCCGTATCCAGCAATACGGCCTCACTGGTAAACCACCAGTCGCAATTTCGTGTCCCCCCCACACCCTGGATTCCTTTTCCGGAAGCACCCAGATAGGGAAACTGTAGCCCAGAGTGCTGAAGGGCGGTGCTCTTGCCGGAAGCAGGGGGTCCAATAAACATATACCACGGAAGGGCATAAAGGGCAGCTGCCCCCCGACGGCCCATACCGATCTTGGATTGTTTCAGAGAGGCGACAGCTTTATCAAACTGGGCCCGGAGGGTTTCGATCTCACCTTTCCGGTCGGGCCTTGTACTGATGACCTGCTCCTGTGCCTGCTTCTGGAGAGATTGCTCAAGGCGTTTGGCTCCCCGGTCGGCCCGAAAGCGATCCAGGATAAGATACAGGCTCCATACCAACAGAGCCCCCACGATTAGAATGAGACGAGTTTCAGCGTGTTGTAGGCCCACCATGGGGCCAGCAACCCACACGAGGCAGATCAGGAAAAACACCCCGAGGGCGATCGTCACCCGGGGATAACGCAAGAGCGCGATAAAGAGGGATCGAGGAATCGACAATAATCGCCTCACCGCCTACCCTCCACAAGCTGTTTCAAATCCCGGACCGCCTCACTGGCATCATAATTCATCATAAAAGAGAGGATGATGTAAAAGAAAAAAACAACCGCCACACAGGAAACCACCACGATCCAGGAAGGCAGCTCCCGTTTGACCATTTCGATCAGTTCGTCCGATCGTTTTCCATGGGGTGAGAGGTGTGGCACCTCTCCCCGTCTTGACTGGATCTCCCGGGACAGATCCTCCACCAATCCCTTAAGTTTTTCTGTGCCATGAATTTTGTATTGACCTTCGAAGCCCAAGATCAGGCAGAGATAGTAGACCTCCAAAAGATCCGCATTCGCCGGATAAGCACGACGGATCGCCTCCAATCGATTGAAGAACTCCACCCCGGCCACCTGTTCCCTGAAGAACTCATATTGTAGCGGTCTTGCAGACCACTGTTCCTTATTGGGCCAGGAAGAGCTTAAGATCATCTCGTCCAGAAAAGCGGCCATCGCATAGCGTGCCTGTTGGAGGGTTTCCCCGGGTATCCCCAAATTTTTACCTTTTCGATCCACCGCCTCGAACATCTCGATGATCCGAAGCCGGAGCGTCTCCGAATGACCAAGATCCCGGGCATTTTTCACATGGGTTGCCAGTATGAAAAGATCGGCAAAGAGATCAGGCAGCCGGGTTTTTTCGTCCGATACGGGGGTTGCCATCCGGCCCTACTCCTTTACAGCTAAGAGTTCAAGTCTCAGACCTTTAAGATCGGCCGGCACATAGAACCCCACGGTATGGGAACGGCAGATCGAATCCCAAAACTCCCCGTGATTTTCCAGCCGAAAATACTGGTGTCCCGCCTTCACGGGGATACTCATCGGGGGACGGGGGGTGTGGTAAAGATGTACCCCGGGCATCGCCGTGCTCACAATCAAGTCCAACTCATTGACCGATCCCACCTTGACTCGTTTAGGAACTTGTTCTCGGGTTTGTTCCTCCGGAAGGTCTCCCGCTGCTACCAGATAGAACTGGGAGGAAACGAACAACCGTTCATCAGGAACCCTTCCGGACCAGATATTTTCACGACTGGTGACCAGGGGAATAGAAACGTACTGAGTTGGAGTCACACTCTCCACCATGGCCCGGATCTTCTGCTCCAAGTCTCTAAAGGTCTTGGAGAGGTCCGTGTGATGGTACTGGGGTAGATCCTTGGAGTGATAGTCTGGTGAAAAAGTCGTTAGTTCGCCGGCCAACCTTGACATCGTCAAGAAAAGGACCTCTGGATGGACTGCACCAACCTGACAGATGTGGGCCAGAAGAGGGATATAGGAGTTAACCGTATGAAGAAGAGAAAATTTGACCACATCCGCCGTTCCAGACTCCGCCGCCCCTCGTCGCACGCCTGCGAGGGAATTGCTCTTGGCGGACAACACTTCCAGCAAACCGCGCGCAAGTCTGATCAGATAAGCTGACGCCGAGACCGATAGACAAGGAGGGATGTAGGTTTCCCGAAGGGCAATGGTTCCGCCAGCCGTCCTGACCAGCTCGGCAATCTTGACGGTGATATAATCGGCCGTATCTTCCCCAGAAAAGAATATCTTCAGGTTCTTGCGGGCCACGGTAATCTCCCGCACATTCTCACCGGTGTTGTTGTCAGGAACCTTTGTGTAGTCCGCAACATAGCGAGTCGGCCGGGGTCCAGCTGCATCATCCAGGCGGCAATTCGCGGCGCCCGGATTCTCCGCTGGAATTCCCAGGAACACATCCAAGTGATCCAGGGTCGGCGAGAACAGGTTCCCGAGTGAGCGTGTTTCCGGTGAAGGATCTTGATCCGGAATCTTCACCACAAGCCCATCCGGCATCACTCCATGCAAGCTAAGAAGGGCAACATTCCCGTTTGTCAGTCCGTCGGTATCAATATCCAGCTTGGTCACCCCCCACCCAAATGGGGTAAGAGATCCTAGACGCTCTGCAAGCAACATATCCTGATATCGGTCCCAATGCTGAAAATGATGGGGAGTCAAAAACATCCCCTCACTCCAGATGACCTTTTGAATTTTATCCATATTAAGTCATCCCTTCCTTCAATCCATCGTAACGATCTTGGTGCTCCGCTCATGCACCGTTATTTTTACCGATCTGACCTTGGAGGCTTTGAGAGGGATAATCTGTCGCCAGGCATCTCCCTGAGGTCTTCGAAATAGGGCCACCACCCCCAGGTATGCAGGATTTTTCTTGGAATCCAGATGCAGAACGACGCTGGAATCTGGGTTCAGCGTAATTTCCTGGCGAACCAAGATGTCGCTTTCAAGAACCTCCCGATCATTCTTCCAAAGAGTCGTGAAGTCGGCGCTTTCAAATCGATCTTTGCTGCTGAGCTGATAAATTCTCAGAACGACCGGCAGCGGCGCGCCGCTGTCATCCAGATTCAAAAACTTGGAACTCTCGAGTGTGAGATCGATTTGATATTTGCCGCAGCCCAATACCAGGACCCCTGTAAAAAAAACCAACAGGAGCACCCAAACCTCAGGAAGCCTTCTTCCTCTTCTGTACGGACATGTAACCCTTCGCAAAGAAGGGGCCCCAAATGGTTTCAAAGGTCTTGACCTCCTTTTCTGATAGCTCTCGATACCTCTCCTTGAACCGATTCCAGGCCGCCCAGCTCAGCAGTGGCCTGAAACGGCATGGAATCTTAAAAGGTCCCAGCGTGAATGGACTGGCCTGAGCCTCAGCTTCTAAAGACCCGGGATCCATTTCTTTTAATAGTCCTCGTAGCCCTTCCTTAAAACCGGCCATCAAACCCATCTGGTGGAGCGCAAGATCCGTAAAAGCATCCTCGAGATCAGAAACAACCTTATCTAATGGCTTCCCTTTTCTCCAGTTCAACAGATATTCTCCAATTTCCCGGTCTCCCTCGGCCAATTTAATGGGATTTGGCTTCCATGAAAAGATCCGGGTGGCTTCTACATCGAATTCCTGCTCAAATTGCTTGCGTCCTTTTATGGAATTCGCCAGGCAGCCCAACATCATGGCCAGTATCCGGTCCAGCCTTTCTATAAGTTCCGAGATCGCTTGAGGAGACTTCAGGGTGTCCAGTTCGTGAAAATACCTCCCAGCAATTTTTAAGACCCCTTGGAAAGCCGTTTTCCAAAGCTCATATTCATTGGTAGAACACTCCATGCTCTGATTGGAAGAACCCTGTAATATCTTCTGTTGCTGGTATTCGGGTTCTGGAAAACGAGATTCGACCAGATTCAGCATTCTTTTTGCGCCGACCTCATCCAGGTCTCGGAGGGCCTTTCGGATGGCTTCCATAAGAAGAGACTTTCGTTCCTTGGAGTCCGCCTCGATGTGCTCCCAGTAGGTGCGATGTAGGGTTTCAATCAATTCCAGAGCCTCTTGTTTAACGTTCGGTATGCTCGTCGTCATTGAATCGGCTCGAATTTCAGCGGCCGGAGGCTGACCCTCCGTAGGATCAAGTGGATAACACTGAATAATAAAATCACCGATGGTAATTCGATCCTCCTGGTCAAGAAGATATTCCTTCCCGACAATGAGGCGTTGACCATTGAGATGAGTCCCATTTTTGCTGCCGACATCAACCAGGATAAATTTGCGGTCTTTATTGCGAATCTCCGCGTGCCGCCCGGAAATCAGTCGCCGGGTGTCCCGAAGTTGGACGTCGCTCGAGTCCTGCCGACCGATTTGGATTACGTCTTTACAATAAGAGCGCTCAAACGGTTCCGTAACCGATGTATCAGAAAGGGGCCTGACGACCAGTCTACATGGCATTTTATCCACCCTTGACCTTGGTCAAATCTTCCCGGACCAGATCGCAGGCCTCTAGCATTTCCCGGTTCCGCTGACGTGATCCGAACAGCTCCATCTTAATACGGTCCCCCAGACGCTCCGCTGCACCCGCCACCTTCTCCATGGGCAGGTGAGGGTTCTCAAGCTCATAATCTCCATGGCTTTTGCAAAAACTAAAACCGGGAATCCATGCAACAAGTTGGAATGCCAAGATGAGTGCATCATACCAGAGATGGTCCGGGATGATCTCACAACCCGCCCCCTTCTCTTCATGACGGTACAAGACCGAATCTTTTGAAAATAATCCGCCTTCTTCCCTAAGTCGTATCCGTAATCTTGCGGATAGGGTCTTGTAATCATCCTGGTCCAGCCCTTGAACCATAGGCTCCAGACGATCGACAACACGTCTGGCGGTCTCATGAACACTCGCCATATCTTGCTCATTATTGACCAACAACGTCCTAAGAAGCATCATTCCCAGACTGTAAAGGTCACAAGGAACGTGGTAGGTCTTGTAAATAGACACGATCGAATGCGAAAAGACGCTCTGACGGGCCTTCTCCAAACGTTCCCAGAGGGATGGATCAATCGGGTCGGTCACTCCTTTGAGGAGCAGCCCCCGTTCCAATGAGGCCGACTTGGTGGCCCAGACCCGAATTGCAGAAGCTTGTTCGTCAGGCAACCTGAAGGTCACAAGGAAGATGTCCATTTCGGAATATTCCACCGGCCGGATATTCTCTGAGATCAGATGGGTCTCCAAAATGCCCCGAACAGCCCCTTTGACCGGTTCACGAATCCGTTCCATGGACCGGATCAGCATCGTTGCAGTCTCCTCATACCCCAGGGGCCTTCCCCTCATGACAGGGGCTGTATAGACAAGGGAAGGGTTTTCCCGAGCGTTGTAGAGGCGTCGAGCCAGCTCAGTCGGAATGCCCGGATTGAGAAACGGAGAGGCAGACTCAAAATCCGCTATTTTTATTGAAAACTGCCACCTCATCGGCAAAAAATCGCCGGGGAGATCTGGAATCACTATCCATACATGAGCGGGTTGAACGTTTAAATATGGCCCTTGAAGTTCTTTGTGAAATGTCTTGATTTTGTGACATAGAACCATAAACAGGTTCCACTTTAACCACAAGACTTCGAGGGGATAGAATCCAGTTCTATCCCCTGAAAAGAGAAATTGACGCGATGAAGAAAAACGATCGGCTATTGACAGGAGAACCTGATGTCGGTCTGATGAGAGACCCGCCACGAACCAACGCTCAAGGACTTGGTCCCATACAGCTCCGCCTAATAAGTCACAGAATTCATCATAATGAAAATAGAGACATCTCTCGTGAGAATCAACCTCCGTTTTAGTGGAGCGGACCATTATGAGTGCTCTCGATCCTGCATCATTAGATGAAAAGACAAGACGGCCAGCCTGTTTAGGTAAACCGACGGCCCTATTCTGAGGAAATCTCAAATGGTTGTCAAGTTTTTTATAAACCGCGGACTCAAAGACCAGGCTTTGATACAATGAGAAGGTTCTATAACGACTATGAGGATCATGAAAGTAATAGCAGGTTCATTCCACCAGCACTCCTGTTTTAGTAAAATTTATTTGATATCAATTCGTTATGTATAATAATCCCGAAACCTCTGAAACCAAGTGGTGACAAATCCATGTGTAGTCAATCCGATCTTTATAACGAAGGGAAGCGGCGGCTTAATTTTGGCATACATAAGCTGATATCCATCTGACTCATTGATCATTAAGAAGCGGAAATCCTGGACAGCCGGAAGGACTTTAGCACAATTTTAGCACAATCGGCGGTCGGCGCTGAGGCCGGAAAAGTGCTAAGCCCTTGAAAAATTTGGTAGCGGCGGAGGGATTTGAACCCCCGGCCAAGAGATTCTTGTCAATTCTATCCGTTTCGGAGAATTTTAGCACAATTTTAGCACAGAGGAATGGGCACTTCGATCGTATCCTCCGCTAATTACCAACCGCCCTTGCGCCAGGCCTTATAGGCTTCGATCCATTCGCCCCCCTTGGGAGGTCGTCCCGGCCATTCCAATGCGGTGACGTTGATATGATAGGTCCGCCTGCCGCGGCGGCAGTTGGCCAAGATCTCGCCGAAAGAATCTTCCCGTTCAAACCCCAAAATGGTGACCTCTTCCCCGGTCACGCATGCCTGGACTGGACATTCAATATGGTCTTCAAGCATGGCCAAGAATGCCCCATATTGCTCATCCATTCTATATGGGGGCCCGTGCGGTGCAGTCGCTCCTCCGATGCCCCCACACCCCGCGCTCGGGCAGGCAAGCCTGATCCTCACTTCGTGTAACAGTCCACAACCGCCTCTTTGATCATCTTATGCAGGCGAGGTTTCGATCCGGGCTTGCGAGCTTTCGGGATCATTGCCCTGACTTCCTTGGTTCTTGTTCGTGTCATCCTCAAACCCAAGCATCTTGTAGGTCTTGAGTCGCTTGGCGTGCATCCTTTTCAGCACCGGCACATGGGCATCCGCATAGTCGTACACCCTCACGCTGCGTTTTCCCTCAAATGCACGCATCAGTCGGCCTGTATACTGAACCAGTCTTCCCTTGAATGATAGAGGGAAAACGAGAAACAGAGTGTCCAGTTGGGGGCAGTCAAATCCTTCCCCCAAATACTGACCTGTCGCAACGATTAGAAGGTCTTCTTCAGGAGAAACATTCCGGATGGCTTCAAAGAGCGCATCTCGGGACTTTTTACGGAGTCCGCCCTCCAGGACAAAGGTTTTCTTGCCCCGGGCCGCCAGTTGATCCGCAAGGATACGGCAGTGTTCCTTCCATTGGCTCAGCACCAAACAACGGCGGCCTTCTCCAAGTGCGGCCAGAATATCCTCGCAGATCATCTTGGACCGTTCATTATCATGGACCAGTGCCCGGAAAATGTCCTGTATGGGGGTATCTTCGTTGGCTTCAACGAGAAAGCTCGTTTCGCGGACGAAGAGCTGCAATATAAGATCACCTTGGATCTCCGTGCCATGAGAAATGCGGTGTCGGATCGGACCGCACTGCATCATGATAATATCTTGGAGCCCGTCACGGCGGTACGGTGTAGCCGTTAATCCCAGTATATAACGAACGGGGGCTTTCTTGACACAGGACTCGAACGAGAATGCCGGCAGATGATGACACTCATCCACAATGATGAATCCATAGTGGGAAAAGAAGGACTCCGCGTTTTCCATATCCTTCAGACTTTGTATCATGGCAAGATCAACGATGCCGGTCCGTTTGTCCTTACCCCCTCCGATTTGGCCGATCTGCTTAGGGGCAAGTCCCAACAGGTTTATCAGTTGAACTCGCCATTGTTCAAGAAGTGGTTTGCGGTGAACAAGGATGAGAGTGGACTGCACCCCTGAAACTGGACGAACTATGTTAGAGTACCCGACAGGATCACCGGCCCCCGATAAGGGGCAGAAAGGATCTTGTCATGAGAAGTCAGCGAACCTTCAGTTCCGAGTTCAAACGCCAAGTGGTCGAGGA
>JACQBZ010000081.1 GCA_016194285.1 Nitrospirota bacterium
ACGACATTCTATGGATCATACAGCTCCCGTGTGTTTCGAGGAGAGGAGCGGGTCTACGAAAGGTCATCGCATGACAAGGGGCGAATGGCTCTCTCTCCTCACGCTCTATCCATGTTGCTGGCAGCATAACATATAAGGGGCGTACGGCCGTACGCCCGCGTAAGAATCACCCGGCGGATTTTGCGGCATGGCGAGCGGGAAAAAGATTCGGAATAAAACGACCGGCCATGGAGTCAATCTGGGGTTTGTGTAGGGGCACAGCATGCTGTGCCCCTCTATGCGGGGGATAAAATGCGGGATGACATCAGATGATGACGCTTCGGCAGTTCGCTTCAAAACCCGAGACGCTTCCGATTGCCGCGTCCTGGTATCTCGCCGATCTGGGCGAGGCGCGCGGGAGACAGGAGCTTTTTACCAAGCAATCCCCACAGCGGCTCAAGGTCCTGCGGGACCATGCGCTGATCGAAAGCGCCGTCTCGTCGAACCGCATCGAGGGGGTCGTGGTAGATCAAGCCCGGATCGGCACGATCGTGTTTGGAAAATCCCGGTTGCGGGATCGAAACGAAGAGGAGGTCCGAGGTTATCGAAACGCCCTTAAACTCATCCATGAGCAGGGCGCCCGCCTTTCCGTTTCGGAAGAAACCATTCTGGAGCTTCATCGCCTGACCCGCGGCGGGATTGGGGACGCGGGGCAATATAAAAAAATCAACAGTGACATCATCGAGAAATATCCCGACGGTCGTCAGCGGGTGCGTTTCAAAACCGTGGAGGCGGCCCGAACGGCGGAATCGATGCGGGAGCTGATCGAACTCTGGAACCGATCTTTGGATGAGCGATGGGTCCACCCGCTGATCTGCCTGGCCGTGTTCAATCTCGATTTCCTCTGCATCCATCCGTTTCGGGACGGCAACGGGCGCGTCTCACGATTGCTGCTCCTGCTCCAATGCTATCATCTCGGCTATGAAGTCGGGCGGTATATCAGTCTCGAGCGACTCATCGAGCAGAACAAGGAACGTTACTACGAGACGCTGGAACAAAGTTCGCTGCATTGGCACGAGGGGAAACACGATCCCTGGCCCTACATCAACTATGTCCAGTTTATTCTTAAGACCGCCTATCGCGAATTTGAAGAGCGAGTGGGACAGGTCAAAAGCCCGCGTGGAGCAAAAACAGAGCTCGTCGAAGCGGCGGTCCAATCTTTTTTGAAGGAGTTTACCCTGTCCGATCTTGAACGGGCATGTCCGGGTGTGAGCCGGGATATGATTCGACGGGTGCTTCGAGACCTTCAAAAAGAAAAGAAGGTGGAGTGCTTGGGACGCGGTCCTGGAGCGTCATGGCGCAGAAAGGGTATTACCCTTAAATAAGGGTAAAAATAAGGGTAATACGGCCGTCCGCCCGCATAAGAATCACCCAACGGATTTTGCATCGTGGCGAGGGGGAAAAAGAATCAGAATAAAAAGACCAGCCATGGAGCCAATCTGGGGTTTGAGGAGAAGCTCCGGCGGGCGGGGGATGTTGCAATGCAAGACTTGATATTGCAAAATACGATCTCAAAGATGGAGGAGATATGAGCGGTCTTGTTCTTATGGAGCGAATCGAAAAGCAGATTTATCTTTTGCGCGGTCAAAAGGTAATGCCCAGCACGGATCTCGCCGAACTTTACAAGGTCCAGCCCCGTGTTCTTGTGCAGGCCGTCAAGCGCAATATCGAGCGATTCCCCGAAGACTTCATGTTCCAATTAACGGACCAAGAGTTCGGAAACTTGAAATCACAATTTGTGATTTCAAGTTGGGGTGGCCTCCGGCGGGCGAACCCGTACGCCTTCACCGAGCAAGGGGTGGCGATGCTGTCCACTGTTCTTCGAAGCAAACGGGCCGTTCAGGTCAACATTGAGATCATGCGGACCTTCGTCCGGCTGCGCCACATTCTGGCTTCTCATAAAGAGCTGGCCCGCAAGCTTGAAGCGCTGGAGAAGAAATATGACACCCGATTTAAAATTGTCTTTGAGGCGATCAGCCAGCTCATGGCCGTTCCGGAGCCCAAGGAAAAGAAGATCGGGTTCCGCATCAGAGAAAGTATTACACGATACAGAGCATTGGGTCGAAAAAATGGAAGACAGCGCTACGCGACCGAGACCTGAGAATTAAGGGGCAGGGCTTGCCCTGCCCGATTCAAACCACCCGACGGATTTTGCATCGTGGCGAGCGGGAAAAAGAATCGGAATAAAAAGACCGGCCATGGGGCCAATCTAGGGTTTGAGGAGAAGCGCTGGCAGGTGGCAAATTTAATATGGAAAATGTTCTCTGACCCCATTTCTTGCCATTTCTTGTGCTACTAAAGCAACTTCTCGGTCTAAAGGATCGATTTGGATTTCAATGGACGACTCGGAAATCGCGCTGCTCCGGGCGTTGATGGACGAGATATTCGGACGCGAGCGATTCATCGCTTGCAATGTTTGGCAGAAACGCTATTCGCGAGAGAACCGGGAAGCCATCGGCGACGTTCACGAATACCTGCTTGTCTATGCAATGGACCCGGAGAGGTTCACGGCAACGCGGAATCGAGTTCCGCTCACTGAGGATCAGGGGAGGATTTACAAAAACCTAAGAATTAAGAATTGGGGTCAGAGTACATTTAATTCCGGCTCCCCTCCGTCCTCGCGCGCGGCGATGGGAATGGAAGGGGAACGGGGTTGGGAGTCGAAAAATCGACCTACTGACTCATCATCTCGACCGTAGTGAGATCCGATTCATCCTCGATTTCCCCGAGGCAGCTTATGCAGGTGAAGGGGAAACCGATGGGAAGTTCCGGCATGACGGTGTCCGGACGCTCTACCGCGGTCTCACCGCAGTCCTTGTGGATATAAAACTTCATAACGGGTTCCTCATATTTATTTTGTGGCTGATCCCAGTATGGACCGCGCCGCGGGCTTAAGCAAGGATGGAATGGTTCATGACGGGGTCAGGCTTGGCTTATTGGCTTTTAAAATTATAGGTGGCCCGTCTCCCCTCCGGCCTCTCGCGCGCAGTTGAAAGAAATCCGGTAAAAGAGTAAATTAAAGATCTGCGTCCATTCATTCCAACCAACAAAGGGGAGATATTTGCCATGGAAAAATTTCTGATCGAGGTTTCGCATGAGTCTGAAAAGATGGCATGCGCACGCGCCGCTCGAATCCTGCTCACAACGGGCTCCCATTTTCTGACGAATGCCGACTTCGGATGTTCGGACGGGGTGCATAAAGCATGGATCATTGCGGAGGTGGAGAGCAAAGAACAGGCCCGCGGTATTTTGCCTCCCGCTTATCGCTCTCAGGCCAGAATTGTAAAACTGAACAAGTTTTCAGTAAAGGACCTTGACGCACTCCTGGGTCATGACAAGCCTTAACCGGAATTCCAGAGACACCCTGCTTATTTCCTGGCCGTCTCCCCTCCGGCCTCGCGCGCGGCGGCGGGCGAGTGCAAGTGGAAATTGGATGAGGGGGAAAGTTCCATCCGGCCTTTGATCGCGATCAGCCGTTCGTCCGTCGTGGATTCATCCGACGATTAATTCTATAATCAGGACATGGAAAATGGAGCCGGAGATACGACGGCGAGGAAGAACATACTGCTGACCGGCCGTCCGCGCGTGGGCAAGTCCACACTGGTACTGCGCGTCGTCGAACGGCTCCGGGAGCTGGGAGTCACAAGGATGGGAGGCTTCTACACCCTCGAGGTTTCTCAAGGGGGAAACCGGGTGGGTTTTGACATAAATACACTGGACGACCGGATCGGGCGGCTTGCGCGCGTGGGTCTTGAGAGCCGCCATCGGCTCGGGAAGTACGGCATCGATATGGAGCAGTTCGAGTCCCTGGCGGTCCCGGCGCTGGAGGAGGCGATCCGGCAGGGGAGCCTGGTCGTGATCGACGAGATCGGCTTTATGGAACTGAAGTCCCGCCGATTCCGTGAACGGGTCGAGGAGGCGCTCTCGTCGCCTTCACCGGTGCTGGCCACGATCATGCGCAACCGTTTCGATTTTCCAGACGCGATCAAGGCCCGCGAGGATGTTATGGTGATCACCGTGACGGTCGAGAACAGGGACCGTCTCGTCGGGGAGATCGTGGAACGGCTCCGGGAAAGGATGGGGTGAAACATGGGCCCGCGGGTCGAGTGTTATGCCGGATATCGGGGCGAGGAAACGCCCCGCGCCTTCTACCTGGGAGACCGCCGGATCGAAGTAGCGGAGGAGCTCGACCGCCGGCTCGCTCCGGACCATCGCTACTTCAAGGTTCGGGGCGATGACGGCGGTCTTTACATCCTGCGGCATTACGCGGGGGAGGACCGGTGGGAGATCACGCTTGAGAAGGAAAAGTAAAACGACGCGTAACGGGGTCGGGCTTCCAAGATTGGAAGTTCAGTAAAATGACGGCGTGAGGCTTGGCATATTGGATTTTGGAATCAACTCCGGCCCGACTCCCCTCCGTACTCGCGCGTGGGGGCAGGGCACGGGAGGCGGAAGATAGATCGAGATCGGTGTTGTTAACTATTAACCAGAGGAGAATTCGCCATGCGTATGATACTCAACGTGAGTTTACCCCACGAGCCGTTTAATACGGCGGTGCGAAACGGGTCGGCGGGCGCCACGATCGGCAAGATACTGGAGACGATCAAGCCGGAGGCCGTTTATTTCACGGAGTATGACGGACGCCGGACCGCCATACTGATCGTGAACGTGAACCAGGCCTCGGATGTTCCTTCGCTGGCCGAGCCCTGGTTTTTAAAATTCCAGGCCGACTGCCGGTTCCAGATCGTGATGTCCCCCGAGGACCTTCAAAAATCCGGCCTGGCCGACCTTGGAAAAAAATGGGGTTAGAAACGTATCGCGGTCGGAGTACTTTTTTTAATTTCGGCTCCCCTCCGGCCCCGCGCGCGGGGGGGGGCAGGCGGGCGTGCCGCTAATTTTTCCGGCCGTGTCCGTTCCCCCGGCCCGCGTTCCCGGGATGATCGCCATTGAATTTCGGATTGGGTCCGGAGGCTCCGACGAAGTGCCGCCCGTTATATTTGGGACCCTGGACT
>JACQBZ010000082.1 GCA_016194285.1 Nitrospirota bacterium
CGGCATCATTCCTACGCTTCAGCCCGCTCATTTCGGTCGGGTCTATGCCGCTTATGGCGGTGTGTTTGTGATTCTTTCTATTCTGTGGGGATGGGTTATTGACCGCAAGTCCCCCGATGCTTTTGATCTGCTCGGCGGGGCTTTCTGCTTGGTGGGTGTGGCCTTCATCAAGTGGTGGCCGAGGGGTGTTTAGCACGACGTCAATTTTATCGGTGACTAACAATTCGCCAGCAACCGTTGAAAAATAAATATACGGGATTCAAGATGACACCCTACAATGCGTGTAGTCGGTGGAAACGGGCGGTTCCGTGACGAGCAACTCGGACGGAATGGCGGAGGATGTGATCTCTTCTGAACGGTTCTCCGACTCCGGTTCTTCTGAGGGCTCGATCCGGTTGTCATTGTAGTCCGACATTGAAGTTTCCCTGCCCGCATCCATTCAGTTGATAGAACGATGGTATTCCGTCACATCATCCGGCCGGGATAAGACAAGGTTATTTTACCGTTGCCTATTGCGTTTCGGCAAGGAGATTCTGAATCATCTTTTCGGTTTCTGCGTAGTTTCCTTCCCCCGCCCGGATGTACCGGATAACACCCTGTTTGTCGATCAGATATATGGCCGGCCAGTAATGGTTTTGATATTGATTCCAGATGGTGAAATCGTTATCGATAGCCACGGCATAGGGGATCATTTTTTCTTGGACATACTTTTTGACGGCATCCACCTCTTTCTCGTACGAGAACTCCGGAGTGTGAATTCCGATCACGACGAGCCCGCGGTCTGCATAGGTTCGATGCCACTTTTTAATCTGGGGCTCCACGTTCCTGCAGTTATAGCAGCCAAACGTCCAAAACTCGACCATGACCACCTTCCCTCGAAGGTCGCTCAGCGATTGGGGCTCCGAATTGATCCATGCGGGGCTGATGATCTCGGGGGCCTTCCGGCCGATGACGGCCTGGGCATCCACGGAATAGATCAGAAGCATTCCCAGAACGATTCCAGCGATTCCCCGCAGAAACATGGTCATTTTATCATCCCAATAAACTTCAACGCGACGCCGTTGTTGCACCAGCGCTGGTAAGTCGGCCGAGGGCCGTCATCGAACAGATGTCCCTGATGTCCGCCGCAGCGGGCACAATGGTACTCGGTGCGAAGATGAATAAGTTTATGGTCGGGTTTAGTGTCCAGCCGTCCTTGGATAGAGGTATAGAAACTGGGCCAGCCGGTATGACTGTCGTATTTCATTTCGGACGTGAAAAGCGGAAGTTCGCATCCGGCGCAGACATACAGGCCCTTATCCTTATTCTTCAACAGCGGACTTGAATGGGGCGGTTCCGTCCCTTCTTGACGGAGCACACGATATTGCTCCGGGGTCAACAGGGCCTTCCATTCCTCCGGGGTTTTCCGAATCGTCTCGATCCGGGGATGGGGTGATTCCGTCCCGGAAAACCCACGTCGGTCAAATCGGTTTGCAAGGACCAAGGCGATGCAGGTGAACAGGAAGGCCCGTCGGGTCATAGGTCATTCCCCCCACAAAGCCTTCAGCCGTTGATCCCGCCCGCAATTGTGACGATAGAATTTGTAACGGATCGGGTTTTTCTTGTAATAATCCTGATGATATTCCTCGGCTCTGTAAAAGGTCGTGGCCGGGGTTATCTTCGTCACGATCGGTTCCTTGAAGGGTTTGGTCCGCTCAATCGCCGCTCGGGACCGCTCGGCCAGCCGCCTCTGGTCGTCATTGTGGTAGAAGATTTCGGATCGGTACGGGTCGCCGTAATCGCAAAATTGGTGGTCGGCCGCGGTGGGGTCGACATTTCGCCAGAAAACGTCGAGCAGTTTTTCGTAGCTGATTTTCTTCGGGTCGTATAGGATCTCGACCGCCTCGGCATGCCCGGTTCCTCCGGCCGAGACCTCTTTGTACGTCGGATTCTTCTTGCGTCCGCCGGTGTAGCCCGGGACGGTGGACACGATGCCTTCGAGTTCGTCAAACGCGTGCTGCATGCACCAAAAACAGCCGCCCGCAAAAGTGGCCTTCTCCAAGCCGGAGGCGGCGGGAACCTGGGGCGACTCCTCGGCCCGGGTCGTCATCGTAAGGGCCGCGAAAAGGATCCCCGTCATCACCAGAGCCTGACACATCCAGAACCGTTTCATGATCGTTCCTCAACCTCCATATCTTGCCTGATCCAAAGCATACCCGACGTTATTTTTTCATCATTCCCTTCTCATTTTCCATCATTTCATCTTTCTGGCCCTTTTTCTCATTCATCATTCCGCCTTTTTCCATCATCCCGCCCTTCTCCATCATGAGCCCGGCCTTGAGTGCGACTCCCATCTTCTTCATATTCTTGGGGTCCCCATCGGGATGATAGGCAATCTCCAGCATCTGCCATTTCTGCAACTCATCGGCAGAAACGGTTGCGGAGTAATGCCCGTTGCCCTGATCGTCGCTCCTGAAGGCGTAGTCTCCTTCTCCGATGCCGAGCATGTCCATCTTGGGTTTCATGTTCACGAGCCAGACGGTGTAGACCGAATCAGGTTTCAACCCCGTCAGATGGAGGGTGATCTCTTTCTGACCTGCTCCGCTGTCTTTGATCACCGCCTCACCCTTGGCCCCTTTACCGGCGGGATCCGCCATCAGAGCCATCTTATGTTCACCCATCATGCCTTCTTTGCCCATCATCCCCTTTTCTTTTTCCATCATCTCGCCATGCCCGGGGGAAACGGCCAGCCCGAAAACGATCAACAACGCGGCCGAACTGATTTTCGTGATATTTCTCATCTGTAATCCTCCTTATCTAAGTTGTGAATGGTTTCGCGATTCCGAAGCGCCTTGTGAAGCGCTCCGTTCCTTTATTCTGTTCGAAGAATAGGCGGGCGAGATCACGCGATCCTCCCGAAAAGATCACATTTCGGTCACGGAAATTGTTTGATGAATCCGCATCGTCCGACCGCCCGTGAAACGGTTTTGGTTGACGCGTCAATCTATTCCTGTCATATATTTATCTTGGCCAAACGACTAATAGATCAGACAAACCCGCTCAACCTGAGGACCGCGTCTATGGACGGTTTAGAGCTGCGGGCTCAACTTGAGAAGCATCATTGTGAGGGTTATGGTTGGGCGCTCTGCTGCTGTCATCGAGATCCCCTGGAGGCCGAAAACGTTCTGCAGGCCGTGTATGTCAAGGTTTTGGACGGGAAGGCGCGATTCGACGGGAAATCGACGTTCAAGACCTGGCTTTTTGCCGTGATTCGGATGACGGCGGCTGATGAGCGTCGCCGGAAGATTTTTCAGTGGCGTCGTTGGGCTCCTGTTGAAAAAGGGGATCTACAGGTCACCATGAAGGAAAGACCCGATGAGGAGATCTATCGATCCGAGCTTCAAATCCTCGTTCGCCGGGCACTCGCCGATTTGCCAAGACGTCAGCGGGAGGTTTCACAACTGGTTTTCTACCACGAGCTTACCTTGGAAGAGGCGGCCGAGGTGATGGGAGTCTCGATCGGCTCTGTCCGCACCCATTACGATCGGGGTAAAAAACGGCTTCGTCAATGGATGGAGGAGGCAAAGGTCTTCGATGAATCAGAATGAGGAAGAAAAGAAAATCAGGGAACTGTTCCGTGAATTGAGGCGAGCGGATGAGCAGTTCGCTCCACCCTTCGCGAAGGATTGGAACGCGGCTTTATCTCACGCGGGAAAAGCTCGTCGGCCTTGGCGAGTCTTCCGCGTGGCCGCAGCGGTTGCGATGTTGATCGTCTTTGTTTGGTCGGGGATCACCTCTTATAGAGCACAATCTCCCATCCCGTTCTCTCATCTGGCATGGGGAATCGCATCGAGCGAATTCAATCGGGGAAGCGAGGCCTGGTTTGATCAACAAGTCGGCGGTCTAAAGACGGACGACACAAGGAGACTACCATGAATACGGTATCGTTGTTTTTAGGCGTCGTCGGATTATTTCTCGCTACCGGCGCGATCTACTTTGACGGTTGGTGGCATATCACGATCGGGCGAGACACCTTTTGGATTCCGCCGCACACGGTTCTGTATACCGCCATTGGTCTCACGACTCTCGGGTTCCTTCTCCGTGCGTGGCCGCAATGGAAGGCCGGCAGGCCCTGGGATGTTCCTTTAAAGACATGGGGGGGTGGAGTGTTTTTGATTTTCTTGTCGGCTCCCTTCGACGAGCTGTGGCACCGGATCTTCGGCCGCGAATCAATCGAGAGCCTGCTGATCATCTGGAGTCCGCCACACGTCGTTGCCATCTCGTCGGCCGTCGCGGTGGGCATCGGGTTGTTGATGGCCTTGATACGCGACGGCGCGCCGCGGGGCTGGTTCGTCGCGCTGACCCTCTTCACCTTCGCGGCCGTCGGCGGTTTTTTAAATATACTGGTCATTCCTTTTAATCCGATCGACCACGGAATCGGCGGGCCCGTCGGCGCGTTCCTGTTTTATCTGGTCTTCGTGTCCTGGCGGCTGGCCGCTGTTGTTCTCCTCGACCGGCCGGTGCTGACCTACCTTGGGGCGATGCAGTGGTTCTTTTCAAGCATTCTTTTCCTGCCCCATGTGATTGAAGCCGTCTTAGAGCCGATCGATATCCTACTCTTCATGTTAACGGGAATCGCCGCAGCCGCCGTGGGCGACGCGGCATTCGTCGGGCTTCGCGCGATCCGAGGGCGCGTTTCGTATCCCGTGGTGGGTTCGGCCTACATGGCGGTTGCCGGGGCCGCGCTTTACCCGCTCTTCAACCATTTCTTTCACCTGCACTATCGGGCGCTCGACCTGGCGCTGATCGCAGCGATGCTGATGGCCGCAGGCTATGCGTCGGGCTTCGTCTCCCCGCGCATCGCGGGATGGTTGTCTCCCGGAGCACCCGATGCAGACCGCCGAATCCGGGTCTCCACCGAGATGGCCCCCGTGCACGTCGCCATGGGTATGCTTCTGGCGGCGTTCATCCTTATCTTCGTCACGCTCTCTAATCCTGAGATCATGGAAACCCGCGGACCGCGGCTGATCGGAACCGAGGAGCCGGTCGCACGCATCCCGGATTCGCTCGCGCTGGAAAAGATCCGGCCCCGCTGGACGTATGTTCCTCCTGTTTCCACCTCGGTGGACGGCCGACGGATCGCATACAAAGTCAAACACGGTGATAAGTTCCTCATTGTGGTCGATGGAATTCCCGGCCGAGAGTACGACTGGATCATCGACCCGCCGAAATTCAGCCGGGACGGCACACGGTATATGTATCCGGCCTGGCGCGGCAAGAAGCAGAGACATGTGATGGTTATTAATGGGGTGGAGAGCGAGGAGTTCGACCATCTGGGCCTCTCGTTTTATTTCACCGACGACGGCCGCCCCGCCTATGTCGGCGTCCGTGAAATCGAATCCCCTTACCCACCGCCTGCTGCCGCCGACGGCAAGGTCCCGGAGTTCGAGCGAGAGACGGAAGGGATCACCATGAACGAGCGCGTCTACCGCTATGGTGATACCGGCGGCCATTATTCGACATGGGTCGCCCGACCCGGCCGGCGGTTGATTCTCATCCGGGATGAGATTCCAAGTCCTGAGTACGACGAAATCGGGTGGATCGATTTCAGCCCGGATGGTCGGCGTCTCGCCTACAGCGCCAGGATCGGGGATACCTGGAAGGTGATCGCAGACGGTGTCGAGCATGGGGATTACGAACTGGCACTCCCATTTGGAGGCGTGGAACACCCGGCCTTCTTCAGCCCCGATGGTCGGCGCCTCGCCTACGCCGCTAAACACGGAGGAAAGTGGCATGCGGTGATCGACGGCGCAGAAGGTCCGGCCTTTGACTTTGTCGACGCTTTCGGCGGCCGATTCAGCCCAGACAGTCGCCGCACCGTCTATAAAGCCGAGCGATCAGGGAAACAATTTATCGTTGCGGATGGGGTCGAGCAGGCGAGCGCATACGACCGCATCGGCACGACCGAGTTCACCCCCGACGGCTCGACGCTCGCCTACCTCGCCTCTCGAGGCAACGAGCGGCTGCTGGTCATCGACGGCGTGGAGCGGCCGCGGCCTCAGGGCGGCTGGGACTGGGGTCTGTACTTTGGGTTCAGTCCCGACGGCCGCCGCGTGGCCTATGTCGCACCGGAACAGCCGAAGTGGAAGGTCTTCGTGGATGGACTGGAGCCCCGGGCCTATCATCGCATCCTCGAGCCCTTGTTCAGCCCCGACGGCCGCCATGTCGCCTATGCCGCCGCGCTCGGCACGCGCTGGCGGGTGGTCGTGGATGGCAGCGAAGGGAAAGTCTATGACGCAATCGCAGGGTTAAAATTTGAATCTTCTGATCGGCTGAGCTATATTGCTGTCGAAGGCCGTTCGATCGTTCGGGTGGTGCACCCTCTGCATGAATCGAATGCGGAATAGGAAAATACTGTTTAGAGCGTTTCAATGGCACGGGTGAAAAAAGTCGGTCTATTGATTTGCCTCTTTTTGCTCTGCACCGGATGCGATCTTTCGACAAAACTTCTGGCTCTGAAGCAACTGCAAGATCATCAGCCCATCCAAATTGTCAGTAACTTTATCGAACTCCGGTACACCGAAAACGATGCGGTTGCCTTCAGCCTGCTCCGATCCGTGCCACTGTCGGGCAGGAAGGTCATCATCTACTCCACCTCCCTTGTTGCCTTAGTTCTTCTGGGCGCCTTTCTCTGGCAGTGGCGTCGGCGATCGGCGATAGGGTTAGCACCCTTATTGCTCATTCTATCCGGAGCGATTGGCAATCTTGTGGACCGGTGGACCCATGGCTACGTTATTGATTTTATCCATATCCACTATGGCGACCTCTGGAGCTGGCCGGTTTTCAACATGGCTGATGTGTGGATTTCCTTCGGGGTCGGGTTATTATTTTTCACAACTCGCCGAACAAAGGGCTGATATGATCAACGAGCAACAAACTTCGGTCCCTCAAGTGCCGACTCATTGGCTTTTCGGATGCGTTCCTGAATTTAGAAAAGACGCCCTAGATGCGCTGATGAACTATGCAACCTATGGCGATGTGGTGAAAGTGCGTTATGGATTGCTGGTCGATCTGATTAAGCGCCAACGAGGAACTGCGGCTTATCTCCTCAGCCACCCCGAGGATATTAAACATGTGCTGGCGACCAATGACCGCAACTACCGGAGGATCGAGTTCCCGCCGGCGGCAAAGCGGGTGTTTGGCCAGGGCCTGATTACCAGTGAGGACCCCCTTCACCGTAAGCAGCGTCGGATGACGCAGCCCTACTTTCACCGCCAGCGGATCGTCTCCTATGCCGAAATCATGGTCCAGAAAACTCAGCAACACATTCAGGGCTGGCGGGATGGAGCCACCGTGAATGTTGCGCAGGAAATGATGCAGCTCACCCTTTCCGTTGCCTGCAAGGCCTTCTTTAACATGGATCTTACAGACAAGACAAATGAATTGACCCGGGCCGTGACCGTGGGGCAGCACCACATTATCCGTCAGTTTCGCTCTTTTATCGCCATGCTGACGCCCGAATTTATCCCAACCAAAAACAACGTCCGGTTTCGTAAAGCCATCCGGAAACTCGATGACACGATTTATGGGATTATCCAGACACGTCGCGCCAGCGGCGAGCGGCCCAATGACGTCTTGTCCATGCTGCTCGACGCACGGGACGAAGAGGGTCATCCCATGAGTGATCAGCAGGTGCGGGATGAAACCCTGACCCTGTTTCTGGCCGGCCACGACACAACGGCCAATGCCTTGAGCTGGACCTGGTATCTGCTGTCCCGGCATCCGGAAGTGGAGTCACGGCTTTTGGGTGAGCTGAAAGAGGTGTTGAGTGGGCGACTTCCAACCGTTGCGGATGTTCCAAAACTGGTTTACACGGAGATGGTCTTTGCCGAGGCGCTGCGGCTTTATCCTCCTGGTTATTTGCTTTCACGGACAGCCCTGGGCAACGATCTGCTCCCCGGTGGAATCACTATCCCTCAAGGTGCCGATGTATGGCTATGCCCCTACCTGGTCCATCGAGACCCACGTGTTTGGCCGGAGCCCGAGCGATTTGATCCGGAAAGATTTAACCCTGAGGCCAAAGAAGGGCGGCATCTTTACGCGTATTTTCCCTTTGGAGGCGGCTCAAGGATGTGCATCGGCGAATCGTTCGCCAAGATGGAAGGCGTCCTGCTTATCGCCACCATCGCCCAACGCTTTAAAATGACGTTGCTGTCGGGGCAAACCGTCGTGCCGGAGCCGTTGGTGACGCTGCGACCCAAGCATGGCGTACAGGTCCAGTTATGCAAACGGAGTTAGAGAGGAGGGCCGCTTGAGGAATATCCGAGCATCAATCCTCGGCGTCGTTTTAGCGGTGGCCACGATTGTCATCGCTTCATTCTTATCGAAACCCCACGCGTTGGACCTGTTCGCGATTCTTCTGGCATTCATTGCGGCCGTCTATTTGGGGTTTGTCCTTTTGGACGGTCACCGGCGAGAGGTCGTGATTGAGATCGTCGTCATCGCTTTATTTTTCGTTTTGGCGATTTTGGGTCTTTGGGTCACGCCCTATTTTCTTGTGATCGGTTATTTTGCGCACGGGCTCTGGGACGTTCTCCATCATCCGAGGGCGGTTCAGACGAAAGTCGTCTTGTGGTGGCCGCCGTTCTGTTTGGTGTATGACTGGATTGTGGGAGGGTTCATATTCTGGTGGTGGTCGTAAAGCGACCGATGGTGTTGATAGAATTTTTAGAAAGGAAACAACCTCAACGATATTCTGTAAAGCAGGGGGTAGCCTATGCCTATCATGGCTCAACAGATCCTCATGGTGGGCGGGATGTCTTTTCTCGCCTTCGCAGTGCTGGGCGGACTTTGGGTCCACGTGGATTCCCAGCGCTCGGCCACAAAAACCGCAGGCCGCTATGTGATGCAACTGCATCTGTTCTGCCTCCTGTTCGGGATTTTGCTCCTCTCGCTGTCTAACGTCGTGCCCATGACGACCTACTCAGACTCCACAAAACGCCTGATTGCCAATAGCTTGATCCTGGGTGGTGCATGCTTTGCGGTAAGGTGTTTCATTTTAGCTATTGCGAGGAACCCGAATGTCTATCAGCGCCCGAATAGACTGGCGAGTACATTGGGAAGCATCTTTGCCGTCCTCGTTGGGATCTCTATCTTTGCTATCTTCATCGGTATCGTGCTGGCTGCATTTTCACAAGGGACCCCATGAAAAGCCAATCCCTCTTATTAGGTGTCGTCGGACTCTTTCTGGCCGCCTGGGCGGCCTATTATGATGGCTGGTGGCATGTCGTGATTGGAAGGGAGTCGTTCTGGATTCCTCTCCACCTGGTTCTCTATTCGGGTGTCTGTTGGATTCCGCTATCGACTAACAGGCAGATGGAAGGTGAAAGTGGAGCCGTTATTGACGACGCTGCTGGCTTCGATGGAACTTCCGTGGAGTTCCAGAATGCGCTTCGCGATCGCAAGGCCGAGGCCGGCGCCGTCGGACCGCTCGTGCTTTTCAACGCGGTAGAAGCGGTCGAAGATATACGGCAACTCCTCCTCCGGGATTCCGCAACCGGTATCGGCCACCTGAATCTTCACCCGGTCATTATTGAGAACGAGGGCAAGGGTAATCGCCCCGCGTTCGGGCGTGTACCGCAGGGCGTTCTCGATGAGATTCTCAAGCACCCGTTCGATCAGCCCGATGTCGGCCGAAATAAACGGAAGATCTTTGCGAAGCTCTGCCCGGAGCCGGATCTTTTTTTTCTCCGCAGCGAGCCGGAACTTCTGCACGACATCCTGAACCAGCTCGCTCAAGGAGAAGGGCTCGACGTGAGGCTGGGTCTCGTGAGAATCCAGTTTGGCCAGCTCAAAAAGTTCAGAGACCAGTCTTCCCAATCGCTCGCTGTGTTTCGTGGCGACCTCAAGATAGTTTCGATGTTCCTTCGGGGTCAGCGTCCCTTCTTTTAAAAGCAAGGTCTCAAGATAGCCTTGAAGGGAAGCGAGCGGGGTGCGAAGATCATGCGAGACATTGGCCACCAGCTCCCGTCGGAGCGCGTCGGTCTCTTTGAGCTTTGTCATCTGAAGAACGATTCGGTCCGTCATCTGATTGAAGGTCTCCCCGAGCCGGTCGATTTCATCCCCGAAGCGACCTTTATCATGGACCGACTGCTTTAGCGGCTCCGAAAAATCGCTTTGTTTGAACGCCTCCATGGTTGAGGCGAGCCTTCGGAGTCTCCGCGTCAAGAGGTTGAAGAGGACAAGTCCCGCCAGCAACGCGAACAGGAGTCCGCCGATCACGACCCCGGTGCTGAGTCGTAAGATATAACTTCCTTGCAGCATCTGTGCGACGGAATCGTATTCCTCTCCGCTTAGGATGACGTAAAGATAGCCCTCGACCGGACCCGTCACCGGAATCGGACAGACCGAAAAGATCTTCTTGCGGCTCACATCGCGTGGATCGTCTCCCAGGATCGGAAGTGTCGCGTTCTTGTTCAAGAACCTCCGAATCGGCTCCAATGAAACCTCCTGCCGTTTCACTTTTCCGGGAGGCGCCGAGAAGGCTAGGATCCGGCCGCTCGAGTCAAGCAGGTAGATTTCGATGCTGGGATTGATCACCATGAGCATGTGGAAAATGTCCTTCAGGACCGCTTCGTTGATCCGGCCTTCCGTCATCAGAATATTCTTGGAAACCAGGTGCTCCGCCAGTGTGCGGTTGAGTTTCTGGTTGACCTCCTGGAGGTGCATCTGCGTGGTGAAGAGGGTCAACAGAACATAGAACACCCCGATGAGACAGAACAGTCCCAGCAGCACGGCGGCCAGTTTGGCATAAAGAGTCTTGAACATCGTCTACCCCTTTTCCCGCTCATCAGGCTCGGCGAACTTGTAGCCGATGCCCCAGACCGTCAGGATGTAGCGGGGCCGTGCCGGGTCCTTCTCGATCTTGGCCCTCAGCCGATTGATATGGGAATTGACAGTATGCTCGTACCCGTCGTGCGCATAGCCCCAAACCAGATCCAGAAGCTGTGAGCGGGTGTAAACCCGGCCGGGATGCTGCGCGAACTGGAGAAGGAGATCAAACTCTTTCGCAGTCAGTTCGGCCATTTCCCCCCGAAGCGTGACCTTCCGCTTTTCAACGTCAATCACCAGATCGCCGGCCCGAATCGTTTTCGACGCGCCGGTGGAAGCCGGCGAACCGAGCGACTCCACGCGTCGAAACAGCGCTTTGACCCGCGCGACGAGTTCCCGAATGCTGAAAGGCTTGGTGAGATAATCGTCCGCACCGACCTCCAAACCCAGCACCCGATCCAGCTCGGAGGATTTGGCCGTCAGCATCAGGATGGGGGTATACGGCGGCCTGGCCCGCAGCCGTCGGCACAGCTCCAATCCATCCATCCCGGGGAGCATTAAATCCAGGACGATCAGGTCGTAGGTCTTGGAAAGAGCTTGCTCGAGACCAACCGCGCCGTCATGCGCCAAATGAACCTCGCATCCCAGATCCCGCAGATGAAGTTCCACAAGATGCGCGATGTCCCGGTCGTCCTCGATCACCAGAATCTTTCGAGACATAATTCCTTGCTCCATCCGACAACAGCCTACCATGAGATTATCACAAAAGCATCACGGGTCCGGTTTCCAGAGATTGCTTCCGGGACTAAGAACCCCCATCAATTTTTGAATTTCCCAACCACCGTTGACATCCGACGTAGATGGCCGGGGTGACAAAAAGGGTGAGGACCGTGGTTGTCACCATCCCACCGATCATCGGGGCTGCGATCCGCTTCATCACATCGGCCAGCTTTTATTTGACACGCTTGCTGAGATAGTTGGTGATCAGTTCTTTTTTGTCTTCTGTGATCACCCGCTTCCCAATCGCCTGCATGTTACTCTGCATCCGCTCCACTACGACAAGCCA
>JACQBZ010000002.1 GCA_016194285.1 Nitrospirota bacterium
CCGATGTCCAGCGCCTGCGTCCCGAGCCAGAAGAGATGGCCGATGATCCGCTGGACCTCGGCCACGATCGTCCGGAGGTACTCGGCCCGCTCCGGCACCTTCATGTCCAACAGCTTTTCGACGGCACGGACGTACGCGAAATTGTTGTACATCGCGCAGACGTAATCCAGGCGGTCGGTGTGGGGGATGAACTGGTGATACGTGCCGTCCTCGGCCAGCTTTTCCACGCCGCGGTGGAGAAATCCCAGAACCGGCGTGGCCTTGACGATTCGTTCCCCCTCCAGCTCCAGGACGACCTTCAGCACGCCGTGGGTGCTGGGATGCTGAGGCCCCATGTTGAGCATCAGCTTTTCGGTCCGGAGGAGCGGAAGCGCCTTGTTCGGCACGGAAACTCCCGTGCCGGGATGCTCGGCCGCGGATTCGACCGTCTTGTGTTTGGTCTCCGTCGTCATGTTGTCTTCTTATGCGTCCCCTCGGTGATGAACTCAAACGTGTCGCGCCACCCTTTTCCGGCCAGGGGAAAATCCTTCCGAAGAGGGTAACCCTCATCGTACTCGTCCGGCAGGAGGATGCGGCGATGATCGGGATGATGATTGAACCGAATCCCCATCATGTCGAACACCTCCCGTTCCATAAAGTCGGCGCCCTTCCAGATCCCGGTCACCGAATCAATCGCGCAGTCCTCTTCCGTCACACGGGCCTTGATCCGGATCCGCTGACGGCGACGGATTGAGTAAAACTCGTAGACTACCTCGAAGCGCTCCGGATCATCCGGATAATCGACCGACGAGATATGGACGATGTAATCGAAATCCATCTCGGGATCGTCGTGCAGGTAGCGGCAGACCGGAACGATCGCGTCTTTTTTGACCGTCACGGCCAGGTCGCCCCGCCATTCTTTCGCCAAGATGAAGGCGTCGGGAAACTTGGCCTGGATTTTCTCAGCGTTCGGATGCATGGCCCCTAAACTTTCGTGGCCCCCAAGATCGGGCTTTTGATGAAGACCTTTTGCTTCATGATCTTCTGCTGAAGTTTTAATATTCCGTCGAAGAGGGCCTCGGGGGTGGGTGGACAGCCCGGCACATAGATGTCCACCGGAACGAATCGGTCCACGCCTTGCACCACGGCGTAGCTGTTATAAATATTTCCGGACGTGGCGCAGGAGCCCATCGCGATCACGTACTTGGGCTCCGGCATCTGATCGTAAATCTTCCGGATCACGGGAGCCATGCGCCGGCAGACCGTCCCGGCCACGATCATCAGGTCCGACTGCCGCGGCGAAGCGCGGAATACGCCGGCGCCGTACCGGTCGATGTCGTATCGCGCCGAGACCGCCGCCATCATCTCGATCGCACAGCAGGCCAGACCGAACGTCAAGGGCCAGAGGGATCCCTTACGGGCCCAGTTGACCGCCTGCTCGATTGTCGTGGTAACGAGGCCGCCCTCGCCGTCCAAGGTTCCTACTCCCATTGCAGGGCTCCCTTCTTCCAGGCATAGATATAGCCGAAGACAAACAGCCCGATGAACATCACCATCTCAAAGAGTCCCCAGAACCCGATCTTGTCGAAGACGATCGCCCAGGGATAGATGAAGATCATTTCAACATCGAAGATCACGAACAGCATCGCGATGATGTAATACCGAACCGGAAAAGGATTCCGCGCATCCGAAATCGGCTCGCTCCCGCATTCGTAAGGCGACAATTTTTCTTCCAGATCAAGACGGGGTTGAACAAAATTGCTGAGGAGAAGGGTGACCGCACCGAATCCGATCGCCAAAATGATAAATAGAAAAATCGAAAAATACTGGGATAGGTAGGCCGCCGTTTGGGATACCATCGCACTCCTCTGAATCGTCTCAGTCGATCGTCACTTTTACCAGGTTTTCAACAATATCATGCTTTTAAAGCTTGGTCAAGCGACTATAAGCCCCATATGACTGGGCCTAAAGACCCATGAATGGAGGCACAGCTTAACCGTCGTGCATCCGGAGAGTTTTGACGATCATTCGGGAAAGGTTTGTTATTTATCGTGGTCGTGAGATTCCGGCTTGTTTTGAGCCTGAATTCCCAGGATTTTAACGTCGAAAAGAAGCGTTTTTCCAGCGAGGGGATGATTCAGATCAAGCACGACTGTCTTCTCTTTGATCTCACGCACCCTGGCATGGATCGGGTGGCCCGAAGGGTCGGTTCCTTCAAGCGGAGTCCCGATGACCATGGCCTCCGGCGGGATCCGCGACTTTTCCACTTCCTGAACGGCGTTGGGATCTACCTCTCCATAGCCGTCTTCCGGCTTCACCTTGATCGTCTTCGTGTCGCCCACCTTGAGCCCTTCAAGCGCCGTTTCAAGCCCAGTAATAATCTGATGTTCTCCCTGAATAAATTTAAACGGTTCGCCCCCCACATTGGAATCAACCGTGGTCTTGTCTTCGAGTTTTAAAGTGTATTCGATCGAGATCTCTTCGCCGGCCGAGACCGTTATCGGTTTGGCTCCCTCTCCGGATTCGCTTCCGGCCACATTGAGGAATAACGGAAAGACAACCAGTGACAAACTTAAGATCTGTTTACTATTCAAACTCATTTTCAATGGCATCTTCGAAAATCCCTTCGCAAAAACTTGATCCCTCTTCCCGCCAACCGATTCGTCGGCGGGAAGAGGCTTAGAGTGGTTCGGCCACTTTACACGCAATCGGTCAGAAAAGCAAGAAAAGTTGAAATGAGACGGCCTTTATGTCTATGTTATAATATGAAAAGTACCCCATTGAGACAACGGAATTCCTATGCCCACGATCACCTTACCCGGCACGGTTCAAGAAACGGACGAAGCGATCCGCGTTCAGACGATCCCGCCTTATAAGGTGATTCTTCTGAACGACGACGTCACGACGATGGATTTTGTGGTCTACGTCCTGATCACAATCTTCAATAAAAATCCGGCGACGGCCGTCGAGTTAATGCTCGAAACCCACAATACCGGCGCGGCCGTCGTGGATGTCCTGCCGCTGGAAGAAGCCGAACTGCGCCAGCAGCAGACTCACACCGCCGCCCGCTCGGCCGGCTTCCCCCTCCGTTGCGTCATCGAGCCAGCCTAATATTTTCCCAATCCGCGTGAAGAGGGAGATTTCGTAAGGGCGTACGGCCGTACGCCCTTACTCAACCTGACCTAAAGGAAGGCGGTTACATCATTCGGATGACGAAGTGCATCGCAAAGTCGAGGGCGGTGCCGATCACGGCAGCGAGGTATAGCGGCCCGGTCGGGCTCGGGCCGGCCTTCCAGAAATAGACCGCATTGAAAATGAGCAGGGCATCGTAGAGGACGTTGATGACCTCGTGGGCGGCCGGGAGACGGGTCGCAAAGTAAGTGGTGGCAAAGATCAACACCAACGGGAGGACGGAAAGGAGGAGCGCCCTGGGCTCGCGGCGTTTCCGGATCACGACCGCCAGCGCCCAGATCAGCATGACGAAAACGACGAGAAAAAAGATGTGCGCAATAAAAAAAATCTGCGGATTAAACGTTACGCCCCGGTGCATGGCGTCATCCGATTAATGGGAATTCAAGGCGGTCCATTCTTGATTAGAGGCGCCGTTGGTCGGTTTGCGGTTGACGCATTGGACAATATGCCAGTAGTTGAACGGATTCACCTTTAGATTTTGTTCGATGTCCAGACAGGTTTCATCCAGCAGCGATTCAAGGGAGAGATCCGACCGGAAGCCGATCCAGGTACAGAGCGGCGAGATGGTTTTTTCAACCCGGGAGACCAGCCGGTTTCCATTGCAAAAATGGTTCAGCAGCACAATCCGACCGCCGGGACGGCAGACGCGAATCATCTCGGCCAGCACGGCCCGCGGACGCGGGACGGTGCTCATGACATACGCCGCCACAACCGCATCAAAAAGGTTATCCCGGAAGGCCATGTGGGTGGCATCCATCTGTTGCAGATAGACATGATCCAGTCCGAGCTTCTTGATCTTCTTGGCCCCCTGTTCCAGCATCGGCCCGGTGAGATCGATCCCGATGATGGAGCAGTTCCGGGGATACAGAGGAAGGGAAAGACCCGTGCCCACGCCCACCTCGAGCACGCGGTCGCCCGATTTTAAACCCAACAGATCAATTGCGGCGGCGCGGGAATGATGAAAAATTTTTCCGAAAAGAAGATCGTAGAAACCGGAATAAACAGAGTAAACCTTGGTGACCTTCTCCGTATCCATGTGGCCTCCTCATGCGTCCAAGACCCAGCCCACAAGTTTAGAGAGAAACAAACCTTCGTCTATGTTGAGGATCGGCCGGCGCACCCCCTCCCGGAGCTTGCAACATAAATGCCGCCCGTACTCTACCCGATTTAAGCCCGAAAAGTCAAACAACGCTTGCCACGACCCGGAGGGTGGTATATACTTCCGCAGGTTTTGACAACCGTCCGGTGGAGACAGCCCGTGAAGCGTTCCCTGTTGGTTCGGCCCGGCGACGTAAACGCGTTTTTCGGCCTGATGCTGGACAATGTCACCCAGTTGGTCATCCTGAGCGGGATCCTGGTAGGCGTTTTTGGTTTCCCGAAAGAACTCGTTCTGTACAGGATCGTTCCGGGATCGGTGGTCGGCGTCCTCATCGGCGATCTGGTCTATTCGTACATGGCGGTTCGGTTGGCCCGGAAAACCGGACGGGCGGACGTCACCGCGATGCCGCTCGGGATCGACACCATTTCGCTCTTCGCCTTCTCGTTTGGGATCATCGGCCCGGCTTTTATGGTAACCAAGAACGCCGAGGCGGCCTGGCGGATCGCCACGGCCGCGATTGTCGTCGCGGGACTGGTCAAAATCCCGCTGGCCTTTCTGACACCCTACCTCCGACGGCTGGTGCCCCGGGCCGGTCTATTGGGTCCGATCGCGGGAATTGCCATCCTCATGATCGGTTTTTTCCCTTTGCTCAAAGTATTTCATCAGCCGATCGTCGGTTTTCTGTCGCTGGTGATCATCTTAACCGGTTTCATCGGACGGGTCCGGCTGCCCTTGGGTATTCCGGCGGCATTTGCCGGCGTCGCGGTCGGCGTCGCGGTTTATTATTCACTATCGGCCGCAGGCCTGATCCTTCCGGAAATCCGAACCGGACCGGGAACCGGGTGGAAGGTGGCATTGCCGTGGCCGACGGCCGGATTTATCCAGGGCCTGTCCGGGCTGGGACCGTATCTGGCCCTCGTGCTACCTTTTGCGTTGACCATCGTGATCGGGGGCGTCGATGTGACCGAGAGCGCCGCGGCCGGAGGAGATGAATACAACACGCGGAGCATCGTGCTGACGGACGGCATCTCCACGCTGATCGGCGGACTGTGCGGTGGTGTGCTCCAGACCACACCGTACATCGGTCAGCCGGCCTATAAGGACATGGGGGCCGGGGCGGGATATACGCTGGCCACCGCTCTGTTTGTCGGATTGGGCGGGGTGCTGGGCTATCTGGCCTGGATCGTGAACATCATACCGGAAGCGGCCGTCGCGCCGATTCTTGTCTTCATCGGTCTTGAAATCCTGGCGCAGGCCTTCTCGGCCACGCCGGCGGCTCATCATAAGGCCGTGGGGATCGCCTTTCTCCCGGCCATCGCCTATCTCACTTTGATCCAGGTCAGTTCGGCCCTCAGCGGCGCCGGCAGCTCGATGGACCGGCTGACGGGTGACGCCGCCGTGACGGTTCAGACGATTACGATCCTGGCAAACGGCTTTATTATTTCTTCGATGCTGTGGGCGGGGGGGCTGAGCATGATCATCGATCATCGGTTCAAGGCCGCGGCCGGATTTCTCTCCGCGGGCGGCGTCGGCGCTCTGTTCGGCGTGATCCATTCTCCTTTTCCGGACGGGCGGCTGTTTTGGCCGTGGGCCATCAACTCCAATGTTCCGATCATGCTCACCGTGGCCTACCTTCTCTCGGCGGGGCTGCTGATGGTGTTCGACAGATTTCAGCCACCAGACAAGGACGTGAAGTGAAGAGCAGACCCCGTAGCCGTTGATCTTCTGAACCCGGTTCCCCGCAGCGGCCCTTCAGGCCGCCTTCAACTCGGAGGCGCATTGGGGGCAGCGCGTCGCCTTGGCGTGAATGCTGCTCAGGCAATACGGGCAGTTCTTGACGGGCACCGGCGGCGCTTCAGACGGTCGCTTTAACCGGTTGATCTGCCGGATCAAGAAAAAGATCGTAAAGGCGACGATTACGAAATCGAGCACCGTGTTGAAGAACAGACCGAAGTTGATCGTGGGTGCGCCGGCGGACTTCGCTTCGGCCAGTGACGCATGCGGCTGTCCGGAGAGATCAATAAAAAGATTGGAAAAGTCCACTTGGCCCAACAAAAGGCCGATGGGCGGCATCAGGACGTCATTGACGAGAGAGGTCACGATCTTACCGAAGGCCGCGCCGATGATGATTCCGACGGCCATGTCGATGACGTTCCCGCGCATCGCGAATTCTTTAAACTCTTTTAGCATGGCTGGCTCCTCCTTGAAATACGCGATGCATAATTCATCCGGCACAAAATGTCCGCATCGCAGAACGAAATCAAACTCAAAATGATCGTGTCAGGTTGTTTCGTGCGGCATAATTCGCCGCGCGACCGTGAGGAAGGCGGAATGCGCCACCATGCGGTGGTCGGGACGGACGGAGCGCCCGTCGATGTTCCAGGTACGCAGCAGCGTCTCGAAGGTTTCGATGAATCCGAAGCTCTTCTCGGCTCGAAGGGCCGCGACGACCTGCTGAACCTGAGGAACGGTCGGAAGAAGGCAAAGGAAAACCCCTCCGGGCCGGAGCGCCGAGACGGCATGCGGAACGACAAGCCACGGTTCCGGAAGATCGAGCACCAACCGGTCCACCGGCCCGTCCTCGATGCCTTCATAAATATTTTTCAGCCGCACGACCAGGTTTGAGACCGGTCCCATAAGCTGGTTGATATTCTCTTCGGCCCGCTTCGCGAAATCTTCCCGGACGTCGTATGAGATCACGCTCCCCTTTTCTCCCACCGAACGGAGCAGGGCCATCGTCAGCGCGCCGGAGCCGATCCCGGCCTCAAGCACCTTCGCGCCGGGATAGATATCGGCCCACATCAAGATCAGTCCGAGATCTTTTGGATAAATTACCTGCGCGCCGCGCGGCATTTTAAGGACATATTCGGCCAGCGTCGGTCGGAGGGCAATGAAATGCGTGCCGCGGGAGGTCCGGACCGAAACGCCTTCCGGTTGTCCGATCAGATCGTCATGTGAAAGCCGCTCGCCGCTGAACTGGAAGACGCCGCCCTTCTGCAGAACGATGCTGTACCGCCGGCCTTTACGGCTGACGAGATGGATGCGATCACCGGGGTGTAGACTATTCATCGTATATATCCTTCAGGGCGGTCTCGCCGTACCTTGACGGCCTGTCCCTTGATTCAAGTCGCTGCCTTGACTTTCTCCAGAATCCGGCAGTAGGCGCAGACCCTCGCCGTCGTGGGTTGGCCGCAGCGCGTGCAGGATTGAATCTTTTCATCTTCGTGGGAAAGATCTGCCCCTTTTTGTCGCTCCAGAAAACCGAAATAGAAGGCCTGCTTCGTCCCGGGAGCATCCGCCTCGAGCCGGTTTAAGACCTCCTTGTTCACGAGCATCTTGGAGCCGACGCTCATCGGGCATTCCTCGATCACGTAGTCGATCTTGTTCACGACGGCATACGCCGTGATCTCGCGCTCGGCCAGACGATAGAGCGGCTTGACCTTCTTGACCAACTTTTCACGCGTTGCCGGAAGCGTCGGAGACTGCTTGGCGAGATAATCCTCCTGCCACCGAAGGATGTTCCCTAAGAGGCGGGAAGCCTCGTCATCCAAGTTGTGACCCGTGGCCAGCACATCAAAATGGCGGTCGTGCGCGATCCGGTTAAAGTTGTACCGTTTCATTACGCCGCAGGCCGAGCAGGGACTCCGGTCGGTCAGTTTGGCCAACTCCAAAACCCCGGCCCCCTCTTCTTCTCTCAGGGAATGAACGATCAGCTCGGCCCCGCGGGATTCGGCAAACGCAACCGTTTTTTTATAGGACTGCTCGGAATAGTCGCCGATCCCTTGCTGGATATGCAGCCCGGCCGTCTCGTACTCCAGCCGCATCAGAATATCCCAGAGCGTGAGGCTGTCTTTTCCACCCGAGACCGCCACTAGAACCCGGCCGCCGCGTTCGAACATCTTCTGATCTTTTACGGCCCGCTTGACTTGCTCAATAACGTAGTCGTTCAGACAGTTCCCGCAAACGGCCGTGTTGTGCCGGGGCATCTTTAAGACCGCTTTCTCACCGCATCGTCGGCAACGCATCTAGTCATCCTCCCGAAATCACCGGCCGTATCTCAATCGTGTCGTCTTCTCGAAGCGCTTCGTCTTCTGTGACCAGTTCATCGCCCCGGATGACCAACACGGCCTCCGGCAGAAGATCCAGTTTCTTTAAAAGCTGGCCGACGGTCTTGGGCCCCTTGATCTCAGTCTCGCGTCTCGGATGTTGCAGGACAACATGCATGGAGGCATCATACTACCAAGCCGGGCCGGTTTTCAACGGTTGACAGAAAAAAGGGTTAATGGCACAATTTGTGCGATGCTGAACCGCGAAACCGTTCTGACCATCTTAAACACAAAACTCGGCGAGGGCACCTCCAATATGGTGATCCGCGCGCTCCGGGGAGATGCCTCGAACCGGTCTTATTACCGCCTGCACTATACGTATCAGGGCCGCCCGGCCACGATGATCCTCATGGAGCTGGCCGAACCGGAGGCGTTCAAGAAATCGGAGGAAACCGTCTCGACATCAACGATCCGAATCGACGAGCTGCCGTACATGAACATCCTCCACCACCTGGCCCGATCCCATGTCGCCGTCCCGAAACTCTATTTCTATGATCCGAAGGCTGGCCTCCTCTTTTTGGAAGACCTCGGAGACCAAACGCTGGAAACCGAGTTGAAGGCCTGCAGCGCGGGGGGCGTCCAGCAATACTACCGGCTCGCGATCGATGAATTGCTGAAGATCCAGGGACCGGCGACGCGTGATCGAGACCCGAAGTGCATCGCCTTCGGCCGAGCCTTCGATGTGCCTCTCCTGATGTGGGAGTTCGATCACTTCTTGGAGTATGGGGTCGAGGCCCGAACCGGTGTATCGATCAAGCCGGGCGATCGGGAAACGATTCGCGGGGCTTTTTTGAAGATCAGCGAAACCTTGGCGATGGAACCCCCATTTCTTACACACCGGGACTACCACAGCCGCAATTTGATGGTTCACCGGGACCGTATCTGGCTGCTGGATTTTCAAGACGCCCTGATGGGCCCGTGTGTCTATGATCTGGCCTCTTTGCTGAGAGATTCTTATGCGGTTCTTCCGGAACCGATGGTGGACGAGCTGATAAACTATTACCTTGAACAGCAACCCACGTGGATCAATTCCGGATCGAAAAAACAGGACCGGACGCTCTTTCGGAAACGCTTCGATTTCATGAGCATTCAGCGGAACCTGAAAGCGGCCGGACGGTTTGTCTATATCGATGTCGTGAAAAAAAAAGGACATCTTCTTCCTTATATTCCGCAGACGCTGGGATATGTTTGGCGCAACCTGAATCGATATGAGGAGTTGAAGACGCTGAGGGATGTTCTCCAACCGTATGTGGTGGAATTTCAATAAATGAAGGCGATGATCTTGGCCGCCGGGCTGGGTACCCGCCTGAGGCCTTTAACGAACCATCTTCCGAAACCACTCCTGCCGCTCGAGGGGAGACCCTTGATTGAGTACACGCTGCGGCTGCTCCGAAAGTACACATTCACCGATGTCGTGATCAACCTGCACTACCAGGGGGATAAGATTAGGCAGACCCTGGGAGACGGTGCCCGGTGGGGAATGAAGATCCTTTATTCGGAGGAACCCCAGATCTTGGGAACCGGCGGCGGAATAAAAAAGGTGGCCCGGTTCTTATCCGAGGAACCGTTTCTTGTGATCAATAGCGACATCTTGGTGGAGATCCAGTTGGACCGGCTCATCGAGTTTCATCAACGCGAAAAAGCCGCGGCGACATTGGTCCTGCGGGAAGATCCGGAAGTCGATTCATGGGGAGCCGTCGGGATTGATTCCCATCACCGGATTCGCCAGTTGCTGGGCAAGCCGGACTGGAAGGGAAAGGCCCTTGCGAAAAGGATGTTTGCCGGCATCCATGTGATGGATCCCCGCGTGCTCTCGTACATCCCCGACCAAGGGTTCTCCACCATCATCGATGTGTATGTGGAGATGCTCGAAAAGGGGGAACGGCTCTTCGGTCACGTGTTTGAGGATTATTGGATGGATATCGGCACACCGGAACGGTATTGTAACGCGCAGGATGATTTAAAAGGAAAAAGGGTGCGGTTGTCTTACATGAACGAGGGCTAAACCTTACCCTTGCTTAGTTCTTCTCCATTGCTCAATTCGATTCGGTTCCTTCCAGCCTTTTTGGCCTTATAGAGGGCAAAATCTGCACATTGGACAAGATCATCTTTGGAGGCGATGACGGGATCGGGAAGCCCGGAGATTCCGATGCTGATCGTGATGATCCGGTCCGGTGGAAATCCTTGGAAACGGAGCGAGGAGACGCTTTCAAGGATCCGCGTGGCGGGTTTAACCGCCTCACGCGGGCTGGTCTTGGGAAGCAAAAGAACGAACTCTTCACCCCCGTATCGGGCCGCCACTTCGATCAATCGGACACTCTGTTTCAGAATCCCCGCGATTTCGGACAGGACCCTGTCCCCCATCGGATGGCCGAACGTATCGTTGACCTCCTTGAAATGATCGATATCCAACATGAGACAGCTCAAGGATTCGTTGAATCGCTTGGCGCGTGAGAACTCTTTATCCAGAAGCTCAAAAAAATGTCGCCGATTGTAAAGTCCGGTGCCGGCGTCCGTAATCGCTCTCTGTCGGACATCCATCAATTGATTTTCGAGCTGATCATTCGCCCCCCGAAGCTCGTCCTCCCGCATCTTGGTTCGAAGACAGGCCTGAATCCGCGCCAGCAACTCTTTATCGCTGAACGGCTTGGGAACGTAATCATCCGCGCCGATCTGCAAACCGGCCACTTTATCTTCCACCGAGCCCTTGGAAGTCAACATAATGACGGGAATCGAGCGGGTAGCCTCGTCCCGTTTCAACCACTGGCAGATCTGTGCTCCGGAAAAATCAGGAAGGACAACATCCAACAGCACAAGATCGATGGGCTGTGTCTTGGCCAGTCGAAAGCCGGTTCCTCCATTCTCGGCCAGAATGACTTCGTAACCGGCCGATCCCACTACGACCTGGGTCTGTTTGGCTTGGAGGGGATTATCCTCGATCAAAAGTATTTTCGCCTTCAACATCACGTGCCTCAATGTCTTTCGGAAAATAAACTGGGAAGCAGGATGAACAGATCTTGCGGGTTTTGCATGGACAGTTTCATCTTAAACCTATATTTATTATAACAGAAACACCCCTTCTGTCAAACGGGGAGATGAACATAACCGGTTGAAATTTAATGAAAGCTTTTAGATCGCCTCGATGACCTGCTGGAGGCGCGTCGAAACCTCCGTGGCGATAGGTTCCAATTGAGGATTCTCGATCCGGCTGAGCGCGACGATCGGATTGATCGCCGTGACCACCGTTTTCCCCTGTTCGTTTTCATAAACAATCACGTTGCAGGGAAGAAACAATCCCAGTTCGGTCTCTTGACTCAGGGCCCGGTAGGCGAGGTTCGGATTGCAAGACCTGCTTCGCATCCGACCGAAAAGTAACAGCCGTTAAAATCCGCATACTTGAGCCACATAAACCATCTCAGGTTACTACCCATTACGGGGCGATGTCAAATAGAACGGTTACAATTTCGGTTACAATTAACCTATCGGGAGGACTTTACCAATGTCACAGCGCGGCCTGAAACATACCGTCGTCGGTTTGCTGTTTTTCATATCCCTGTTCATCTTCGCGGCATCCGGTTCAATCGCCGGCGACATCTTTTTCGTAACCCGTGCCGTGGATGGGGACACGATTGTGCTGGCAGATAAAGAAAGGGTGCGGCTGATCGGGGTGGATACGCCGGAGCTTCATCATCCCCGGAAACCCGTGCAGTATTATGCGGAGGAGGCCTACCGGTTTACCCAGAGGATCGTGGAGGGCAAGAAGGTAAGGTTGGAGTACGACTGGCAGAGGCGGGATCGTTACGGGCGGCTGCTGGCCTATGTCTATCTCCCCGACGGCACCTTCCTCAACGCCGAGCTGATCCGGCAGGGCTACGGCCATGCCTACACGAAATACCCGTTCAAATACCTTGATGAGTTCAGGCGGCTTGAGCGCGAGGCAAGGGAAACCGGGAAGGGGCTGTGGAAGTAGATTCGATTTTTCGACACATCCATGGCAGGGGCAGACATATGGCTCATTCAGATGGTGGCCAATCTGGGAGATCGAATGGGTTCTGCTGTTCTTTGATGAAGTTCCGTAAGACCTTAAGGTCATGTTCCGAGATCTCTTCGAATTTCACCCCTGTTTTGAATTCGCTGCACTCAAGTCCCGTGAGCAGTTCCGTCCAGACGACACGAGCCGCACAGGAAATGTTCACATGACCCGGAAAATGAATGTTCAACCTCATCACCGACCCGGTTTCAACGGCCACGGGTAGGAGCAGCATCAGTCCGCCCCCGCCGATGGCGCGCGATTGTGCAAAGATGGAAGCCGGAGATTCATCGAGGGTGTACTCCACAGGCAAGATCATGTCTATCCTGGGATACCGCCGCCGATGAAAATGTGTGATGGCCAGTCCCGATTTTTTTGTCATTATTATTCCTACAAGAACCGTTGTTTTATTATCTCCCAATTCACCCTTAGATCAGCTTCGCATGGACAGCCCAAGCCGAGG
>JACQBZ010000083.1 GCA_016194285.1 Nitrospirota bacterium
AGCTTTCTTTTGAGCAGCGTTCGTTCATCAGGTTTCAACCGGCGCAAGCCGATGTTTCTGGAACGTGCCATACGGGTCCCTCCTTTTGGGAACCAGTATAGCACATATTATTAGATAATAATAGTTGCATGAGCACTAGTTGCACGTGGCGAGTTACCCACGGAGGCCGAAGCACGACAACGAAGCGGCAATCAACGTCAAGGTCGTGTTCCCGGTGCAGCAGCTATTCCAGCCAGTCCCTTCGGTCCAATCGCGATTCCTTTGCCTCCGTTATTGCCTCAAAACGTAAGAGCGGAAGAGCCCGCTGAACCTCAGTTGCCAGAGCCGGAAAGAGAACGGGCGCTGCCGGCTGGTGGAACACGGCCGCCGGGCGTCTTGGTTTGGAGAAAGATTTTGCCACAAACGGACGCATTGCAGGTAACTCCGGGAAGTCACCACGTCGGGGGTGTCCGTTTAACACAAGCGAGATTCGAAAATCCACCTGGTCAGTGCATTGACCAGACCACCTATTTTCGTCGCCTCTTCGTTGATTATCATTGGGAGCGCGAACCCGGCAGGCACGAAGACCAGGAACACACATTCGTGCCCATACGAGTTATTATCCGGGGCAGGGATTATGGCATTCGCAACTTTGAAATCAGTCACAAACCCTCGGGCGAGGCAGGGCAAGACAACTACACAACGATTTTGAGATGGGGGCCCGAATTCACCAACATCGTTTTGCAAGAGAATCTAACTGATACCGTTTTTTCAATCTACGAAACATCAGAAGAAAATGCGGCCTTTCTAATCGATATCACCGATGCATGATCAGCCAAGTTGCTCACCTCGCTTCAACCGATGGCTCCGTATCTTCCACTGATGGAATCCGGTGCCGTCGATTGCGCAATTTAACCCATGCGTTATAAAGTGTCTCCTGATCCGCCTTCGTCAGACCAATTCTTCCAAGGATGAGAAAATCCTGCATACGCAAGAATTCAGAATCGTCCTTCGCGCTTCTGAATCTTCGATCTGCCGCGGTGAGTTCGGCAATTGGGGCCTTAATCACCGGAACGAGAAGGCGCTCGATTTCTGATGGGACCAGTTCCAGAACACCACCTCCGTAGTGACGGCCTTCCATTTCGGCTGTGAGACAGGTGAGGCTATTCACAAAGGCGAGGACAAAAGCCTCGGGTTTTATCCCTAGGGGGCGAATCCGGTAGGCGGTGTCAGTTGTGTAGGCGTCGGCACTATTGAGCACAAGCCGAGGATAATGATGAGCCCTTTTCAGCATTGCTATTGGCGCGGAGTAAACTGAGGGTACTTTATACCAAACCTTTCTTGTCCGGCATTTGAAACGGGTGTGAAGTTTTTGACTCAGACCAATACCCAGATACTTCCTCACATTCATTGGTAGTTCTTCTATTTTTTCTTCTTGAAACCACAAGAAGTTGGCTGGCAGACCGGTATCCTTGTTAGCCGTATGGTCTTTCTCGGAATAAACTAGGCCCTGTACGTGGTCGCTTCGACCGAACATCGGGTGCGCCCACCGATGCAACGCAAATTCCTCCACGGTGCTGTCCGGAACGAGAAAAAAATTGTTCGCGCCAGTGACGATTCCAACATCAACGGAGGCAATTTCAGAGAATTTTTTGATGTCATCACGGGCTTTGAGTTGAGAAAGAAGCTCCCGCTCACCAAGCGAGAGAAAGACAGGCATCCATTTTCCTTCGATTGTGACGCCGTTTGTGTAGACTGCGTTTTGGAAATAATCCTCTGGATCCGTAGATAGCGTTTGACGATTTGTTACTGGAATAATTGCAACGCCCTTTCCTTTTTCGGATAATGTTCGCTTTTTCTCGGCGAGAAGTAGTACGGTTCCTTGCAGCGTGTCGTTGAACCAGATTTTCTCGGGATCGAGAATTAGAATCCGGGAGCACTGTTCGGCTAGGTAACGCCGCAGAGATTGCGCGTGCGGGATGTGGAATATTTCAGACGGGATCACCATTGCAATTCGTCCGCCGGGTCGCAATAACCTGATTGAGGCTAAAACAAATGGAACCCATGCATTCGTGTGTTTGGTGAAAGGCAGTCCAAGTTGGGCGAAGATCTTTTCTGCGAGTAGCTGTTGTTCGTCCGGCAAGTATTGGTAGCGAATGAACGGAGGATTTCCCACCACTGCATCGAAACCGTCGTCATTCTGAGCGCGGAATAGATACCAGCGAAGGAAATCTGTATTTAGCACGCGAACTGATAACTTAGTGCGCCCAGAAGCCTTCTCAGCTGCCTCTTCACTTAGTTCACAAGCAATAATCTGCTTGAGGCTCGGGATACACTGTTTCTCGATCGCATCGAGGAAGGCCCCGTCACCGCAGCTAGGTTCTAATAGTGATCTTGGTTTCGATACTTTGATCCACTTGACCAAGAATGATGTAATGGCCGGATCCGTGTAAAAGCCTCCGCGAAGTTTTTGCTCAGACTCAAACGCTATGAAGTTCATTTGGACCTGGCCTTTGTGCGGCTGCTTTTTGTTTTCGGATGTGGTACTGTACTCGGCACAGGTTTGACCTTATACAGGGTTGGTTCCTCAGAAACGACGGACGCTCCAAATAACGGCATCTGGTCTCGGTCGCGGAGGTATTGTTCGGTTTGCCGAAGAAACCAGTCTTTTAATGTCAAGCGGTCTCTCTTCAGAGCGGAATACAAGACGTCCTTTTTAGAAGCATCGATTTCGAGAACGATTCTGCCGGATTTGCCGCGGGCCATGTAATGTAATATAACATAGCTATGTAACATTGCAAGAAGTTTCTTCGTCGAATAATGGCCGGTGTCTACCCCTCTGTGTCAATATGGCTTTTTCGTTCTTTAAAACGAGTTCTAAGCCCTCATAAGGCGCTACTGAAACCTCCAAATTTGTGCTCATTTTGTGCTCAAGCCCACCACTCTCAGGCTCATTCCAGCTCACTCCAGCCAATTTAGCCTTCCGGTATAATTCTTTGGCGAGTTGGTTTTAGTTGGATAGAATGGGCCAGGGTTGGAGAGTTTGATTCCTTTCCTAAACCGTTGGCCGCGTGTTCAAATCACACTGGCAACACACCATGATTTCTTCCTGTAACAAACAGTTGAAAAAAGTCTATGAGAAGAGTAGATTACACCCGAAAAGAATCGGGCACAGAAATTTATTCAGAACCATATAACACCCTAAACGTAATAAGATTAGGTCGTGGCACGCCGTTTTGAGGCACCGGATAAGACTACAGAGTTTTGCAGTGTTTGAGAAGTTGGGCGGGTCTGTCTAATTATAGTTAGACGGGAGTAGAGAGGTTGAGCATCCCATCAAGCGTCAGCAGATCAATGAAGTCAGACAGATGAGTGCCGCGGACGAGTCAAGGCAGACCGGGGCTGCATCGTACATATCACTGCGTTCCAAAGCGGTGCAGGCGGTCCATTCCCCTCTGGGTTTTTTCGTTCTGGCGTTGCTGATCGTCGAAACGTTCCTCTTCGGAACCGGCACTTGGTTCGGGCTGCCCGAACCATGGAAGATCACGGCCATTGGAATCGGTGTTCTGTTGTTCCTCATCGTGTTCGGCACGGTGGTATGGCTTGTTGTCGTATATCCGCAGAATCTGGTGTTCAGCGAGGAGTCACATATTCAATATGCGGCAATGAAGATGTTTGGTACGGAGGGTCATCTGATTACCGGACGAGACCTTGAAGCACTCTCGCCTCAGGTGACACCCAACCCCACGGCGGGTCAACTTCCCGGCCCTAATCAGACGAGATAAACAATGCCGCTCTTGAGGCCATATGCGTACATCATCTGCTACGACCTGAAGGAACCTGTCTATCAGTACAATCGGTTCTTCGAGGAACTAAGGCGATCGCACTATTGGTGGCACTTTCTGACTTCGACTTGGATCGTCCTAAGGTACGAGGCACTTGCAGAGCTTGGGCCTAAACTCCGCCCGCTGATCTTTCAAAACGACCGTCTGCTTATCCAGCCGGCGAAAGGGCCATCTGATGGTTGGCTCCCTAAGGAGGCATGGGATTGGCTTCAGAAGAACGTACCTAGAGAGTGGTGACTGGGGAGCCACTCAATATCTTATGCAAGCTTGAATGCCGCTCTGAAAGTTCTCTCTTTTATCCAGCTTGGCGAGCCAAAAAGATTCGAAGGGTGTCCTTGGAGGGCGCTCTTCGTGTTTTCCCTAAACCTATAGACAAATCATTAAAAAATGTTAAACTGTATAAAAAGTTGCGTGATCGTAGAAGCGCGTGGATGAAGTCCGGCATCATTAGGATGCAAACGTGTCGAAACCTCCCGGCAGTTTGAATCTCGTCCGAAAACTTGTTTTGGCCTCCATCATTGTGGGTCTTCTTCCCATGATCCTGGGATTTTCCCTCACTTATGTGTCTCAACGGGGCGCCATCCAGAAAACGATGGGATCGGCCTTTCAGGTCCTGGCGCATGAGACGGGGGCAAAACTGAGCCTTCTTGTCAATGATCTCCTGGACAAGGCGATCGAGCTGGCACGGTCCGATGCGCTGGTCCGGGCGGCTGGAGAGGCCGATCGGAAATATCAGGGGCTGGGTCCGGAAGCGGTTCGCGAGCGGGTTGAACGTGCGGCCGCCCACTGGAAATCGTCCAAGGATTCGGAGCGGATGGATCGCCCCGCCGTGGATATGCTCGAGGAGTTTCGCCAACGCAACCCGGCGCAGTATCACCTGCTCGTATTAACGGACCGGGAAGGGGCCGTCGTGGCCGCATCCCCTCGCCGCGCGGCGACCCGGTACCTGTACCGAGATGAGATCGAGTGGGAGGCGGCCTTTGATGAAGGAAGGGGGAAGCTGTTCATCGGAGATACCACCTGGGACCCGGAACTGTCGGCCTATACACTGAACGTGGCGATTCCGGTTCGACGCAACGGCGAGATTTTCGGGGTTCTCATACTCAATCATACTGTGGATCGGTTGTTCAAATCCGTGACCGATGTGCATATCGGGCATTCGGATCACACGATGTTGGCCGCTTCGGATGGTTCGCTTCTGTTCTGCCCGATTTTCCAGATTAAAAACCATACCCTTTCGAAAGGATTTTCCCAGGCCATCTTTCGAGAAAATGACGGATGGACCACCACGCAGGTGGACGTCCATTATCCGGGACGGGAAGCGATCAACGGTTTCGCTCCGGTGAACTTCAAAATCGAGGATTTCAGCCCCAAAAGCCTGGGCGGGCAGCGTTGGTACATCTTCACCAGCCAGAATCCCGAAGAGACCTATGCGCCGTTGCGCTCCCTGTTGCATTGGACGGCCTTTTCGGCCGGGATCGGTTCGGTCATCCTCATCGTCCTGGCGGTTCTGGTGGTCCGCACGATTGTACGGCCGATCACGCTCCTCCGGACCCAGGCGCGCGATATCATCCAGGGGATTCAGTCGCTTCCGATGGAACGGCGCACGACCGCGACGCCTTATGTTCTGCCGAAGATCGATATTCACACGGGCGATGAAATCGAGGACCTGGCCGGAACCTTCTATGAGATGACCGGGGTTCTGGAGCGCACGCGACGTTTTCTGGTCGAGACGACCCATCGCCTGGAGGAGATGGCGATCCGGGATGAGTTGACGGGGTTGTATAACCGCCGGCATGTTTTAGAGGAACTCAAGACGGAATTCTCACGGAGCGTGCGTTTCAGCCTCCCGCTCTCTTGCATGGAGATCGATCTTGATTTTTTTAAGGATGTGAATGATCGTTACGGTCATCAGGTGGGAGATCGCATATTGCGCCAGATCTCGGAGCTGTTTCAGAAAGGCTTCCGTGAGCCGGATATCCTCGCCCGGATTGGAGGAGAGGAGTTTCTGGTGATTTTGCCGCAGACCGACGTCCAGGGAGCGTTGGCCAAGGCCGAGCGATTGAGAGAGCAGGTGACGCAGCACGTGTTCACGATCGATTACGGAAGGACGATTCGACTGACCATCAGCATTGGAGTGGCGGTCTATCCCGACGAACGGATCCAGAACATCGATCATCTTGTGAAGATCGCCGATGATGCCCTCTATCAGAGCAAGAGGGACGGCCGAAATCGGGTCAGCCGCGGATAAAGAAGCGACGGCCATGCTCTAAGACGGCTTGCTTCCTTTGATCACGACGGTCTTCGCCCCGTACTTTGCGGCCACCTCGCGGGTATCGGCCTCCGGGCTCTTTGAGAAATAGTCCAGCTCGCCGATCACCTTCGCATCCTTGAAACCAGCCGCACGGAACAGTTCAAGATATTCCTCTTCCAGCACCGCGCCCACGATGCACTCGGCCCACAGCTGCGGGTTGTTCCGGGATTCGGCCTTGATCGGTTTTCCAAGCACGATGTCCGCGATCTGGATCCGGCCGCCCGGACGAAGGACGCGGAAGATTTCGGAGAAGGCCTTCGGTTTATCCGGGACGAGATTCAAGACGCCGTTGCTCGTGACGATATCGACGGAGGCATCGGGAAGAGGAATCTTCTCGGCGTTCCCCTTCACAAATTCAACATGGGGGGTTCCCATCTTTTCGGCATTCGCACGGGCCTTCGAAAGCATCGCATCGGTCATGTCCAGTCCGTAGACCTTCCCGCGGGGTCCGACGAAGGCGGACGCGATCAGTACGTCGGTGCCGGAGCCGGACCCGATGTCCAAGACCCGATCCCCGTTTTTAATTGCACCGACGGAAAACGGATATCCGACACCGGCAAACGATTCGACGGCCGTCTCGGGGATCGCATCCAGTTGTTCTTTCGGATATCCGACGAATAGGCAGGCCGGACGTCCGGTCGGAAAGTGAAATTGCCGGCTCGGACAACTTGCGACATCGGTGTACATCTGAGAAACGGCCTGAAAAATGGAATCCTTTCTATCTCCGACAAAAGCAACCATGAGTCACCTCCTTTGGTTTAACTTGGTGATTCCGTGTCTTGTTTAGAAGCGGCCGAGCAGCGATTTAATCTTTTCCTCGAAAGCCGCGCCGACCGTTTCCCGGCCCGCTTCCCGAAGCTGTGTCTTCAGCAGTTTCTCAAACTCTGCGCGTGAGAAGCAGGTCCGGCAGATCTCGATGTGATGCTCCAGCTCGCGGCGTTTGGCCGGGCCCAACTCCTGATCCAGATAGGCCAGCAGATGCTTCAAGGCCTCTTCACAACCGATCGTTTTTATCTTTTTCATAGAACCTCTCACTTGATTTTTTTGATTCTTTGATCAGGCCCGCCTCTTTTGCATGCCGCCATAAGGCCTTTTGCAGCAGTCCGCGTCCGCGGGCGAGCCGCGACCGGACCGTTCCCACCGGAACCTTCAGTATCCCGGCCATCTCTTGGTAGGAGAAACCTTCCAGGTCCGAAAGCACCACCACGATCCGAAAGAGATCGGGAAGAGCGTCCACCGCTTTCGCGAGATCCTCCCGAAGCAGTTTGTTCAAGAACTCTTTCTCCGGGTTGCCCCACCACAAAAGGAAAGGCTGATGGAGCTCTTCAAAGAGTGAAAAGGCGGTCTCGGCATCGGACGGGTTTTCCGAAAGCGTCTCGGTCTGAGGACGGACCGCCCGCTTGCGACAGTCGCTGATGAACGTGTTCGTCAAGATCCGGAAGATCCAGGGCCGAAAATTTTCCGTATCCTTTAGCGAGCGCCGGGAAGCCCAGGCTTTGGTAACGGCTTCGGCCACCAGATCCTCGGCGTCCTCCCGGTTCTTTACCAATCGCATCGCCGCTCCGAAGAGTTGGTCCAGAAGGCCGATCACCTTTTCTTCAAAAAATCCGCGGTCGTCCGCTTGGGTCACTGTTTCCTCTTGATTCAGTTGAAGGGGCATCATGAGCGGTGAGCCTTCGACTCCCGAAATTCGACCGTTCAACCGCTAAGACGCTTGGGGCGGGAAAAAGTTCCCGGGAGAGTCTTACTTCTTTTGAAAGACACGGTCCAGAAGCGGCTTGACCTCTCCCTTTTTCTCCATCTCATCCAGGATATCGGTATCGCCATAGAATTCGCCGCCGATGAAGACCTTCGGAAGCGTGGGCCAGTTGGTCATCTTGGACAGGACTTCGCGCTTCGGCATGTCGTTCAAGACGTCGATCACGGTGTAGGGATGGCCGTACTTTTCAAAGAACTGGATGGTCTCCAACGTGAAGCCGCAACGGGGGGCTTCTTTGGTCCCTTTTCCGTAAATCAGGATCGGATTTTCCTGAATCTCTTTTTTGATGGTTCCTTCAATCGTTTGGATCGAATCGGACATAGCTCCTCCTTTAATTATTTTATTTCATCTCGGGTCAATGTTTTGATCTCGACGGCATGAATCCGGCCGTCCTTCATGGGTTCGTTGAGGGCCTGATAAATCAGCCGGTGGCGGTCGAGAAGTCCCTTGCCTTTAAAATGATCCGAGACGACCCGGATCATGAAATGGTCCATCGTGCCGGTCCGGTCCGTCACCGAAACCACGGCACCAGGCAGGGCGGTCCGGACATAGCCGATCAATACATCCTCTGTAATCATCCTATCTTTATACCAATGGCTCACCCTCTTGTGCAAGTGGTATTGTGTCAGGACGGTTTGTTTTGTGTCATTCCGATCGCAGGACGGCGAGGGGTTTCTGTCCCAAGATACGATAGGTGGTCAAAAAGCCGCCTGTGAGGGTGATGATCACCGTGGCGATCAGTCCGATCAGAACGGTCAAGGGATACAACCGCCATGGGATGTCCAGGAAGAGATGGACGATGCCCCAGGACAATCCGGTCGAAAGCAGGCCGCCGACGGTCGCCGCGACGAGACCGAGCAGGCCGTACTCCACGGCCATCATGGCGATCAAGGTCGGTCGGGTCGCGCCGAGCGTTTTGAAGAGGATCATCTCGTGGCGCCTCCGCGCGCGGGTCGCGGCGATCGCACCCGACAACACGATCAGTCCGACGAGCAATCCGAAGCCCGCCATGAATTGGACGGTGCGGATGATCTCCTTCAGGATTCCGGCGATCGTTTCCAAAACGTCACGGAGGTTGATCACGGTGACATTCGGGAACGCGCCGATCACGGCGTTCTGGATCGCCAGGTCCTCTTCCGGCGGTGTCGCGGCGGTCGCCACATAGGTGAGGGGTGCGCGATCCAACGCACCGGGGGCGAAGATAAAGAAAAAATTGGTGGTCATGCTTCCCCAATCGACCTCCCGGATGCTCGCGATCCGGCCCGTGACCCGAACGCCCTGGATGTCGAAGGTTACCGTGGAACCGAGATCGATCCCGAGATGCCGCGCGGCTTCCGATTCGACCGAGATCGACGGGGTCGAATCGGCGGCATCCCCTCCGGATTTCCCGCTCCACCATTGCCCCCGTTGAACGATATTGTGATCGGGGAGGTCTCTCTGAAACGTCAGGACATATTCTCGCGTGAAATACCAGCCGTCGGGACGGTTTTCGGTCTGCATTTCCGACACGGCTCTTCCATTGACGGCGTACAACCGTGATCGAACCAACGGCGTGAGCTGGAGCGGTTTTTTCAAATTCCAACCCTTCATCAGGACCTCAAAGGGCTGCTTCTGGTCCGGTTGAAGATCGATGAAGAAGAGGCCGGGCGCATCCTGCGGAACATTCTGTTGTAATTGCGACATCAGGTTTCGCTCGACAAGGGCCAGTGTGAGAAGGATGGTCACCCCGATTCCGATGGACAGGACAATGGTGACGATCTGACGTCCCGGCCGGGAGAGGTTTCCGATTCCGTATCGCAGTATGAGCGACCGGCGCAGGATGGATAAGCGGCGGCCGAGGCGTCTCAACAGCCCCAGCGTCCCCCATGCGGCCGCCAGAAGGAGAGGGACGGCGATGCCGATTGCCGCAGCCGCCCAGCCGCCCAACCGCCATGATCCGGCCTGCCAGAGCGACAGGCCGAGGCAACCGAGAAGAATAATGGCCGCGATCATCCAGGTGCTGCGATCGGG
>JACQBZ010000066.1 GCA_016194285.1 Nitrospirota bacterium
ATCATCTGCAGGTCTTCAAGTCGAGTGATATACCCGCGTCCGCGGATCATATACTCCCGCTCGCTCATCTCGATGGAACGTCCGCCCACATCGTTGTTGCTCATCCGAATCGCTTGGGTCAGACGCGTGAAGGGGATGTTGTAGGCCAGCAGCCTGTTGGGATCGACATTCACTTGGTACTGTTTAACGAAACCACCGATGGAGGCCACCTCGGCCACCCCCGGCACCGCCTGAAACTGATACCGGAGATACCAACCCTGAAATGAGCGGAGCTCCGCCAAATCATGCCGCCCGCTCTCATCCACCAGGGCATATTCGAAGACCCATCCGACTCCCGTGGCATCGGGCCCGAGAATGGGGTTGACCCCTTCCGGGAGCTTTCCGGCGATCTTGCTCATGTACTCCAACACGCGACTCCTTGCCCAATAGATATCGGTACCATCCTCAAAAATCACATAGACATACGAGAAGCCGAAATCCGAAGTCCCTCGAACATATTTCACCTTCGGGGCTCCCAACATCGCCGTCACAATAGGATAGGTAATCTGATCTTCGATCAAGTTAGGGCTTCGCCCGGACCATTCGGCGTAAACGATCACCTGGACATCCGAAAGATCCGGAATCGCATCGAGGGGAGTCTTCGTGACGGCCCAGTAGCCCCAGGCCGATAGAAAAAAGACGCTCAGAAGGATCATAAATGGATTCTTGGCGCTGTATTCAATGACGCGGGCAATCATTGCTTCTCCATCCCTTTCATACCGCCCATTTCCATCTCGCCCATCTTGCCCTGCTCCATCTTGATCCCGCCCATCCCCAGCATCCCCATCATGCTGGTGGCGGCCATCAGCTTGCTCTCGGAATCGATTAGAAAAGTTCCGGAGGTCACCACTTTCTCGCCGGGAGCCAATCCCGAAATAACAGGATAAAACCGGTCGACCTGATTCCCAAGCCTGACCTCCCTGGGTTCGTACATTCCACCGCCTTGATCCACAAATACCAGTTTCCGGATGCCGGAATCCAACACCGCCTCTTCCGGAACGGCCAACCGCCTTCCTACTTCACCCCGGATCTCTACATTTCCGTACATCCCCGGCTTCAGTTGGCCCTGCGGATTGGGAAACTCCATCCGGATCTTCACGGTCCGGGTTTCTTTATCGAGGTAGGGATAGATGTAGATGGCTCTCCCTTTAAAGGTCTCACCGGGATAAGAGGCCAGCGTCACGGTGGCTCCTTGCCCAACCTTGACCGAGGGAATCTCATATTCATAGATGTCGGCGTAGATCCAGACCGTTGAAAGATCGGCGACCTCATAGAGGTTCATTTCCGGGGTGACATACATGCCCTGCAAGGCCGTCTTCTTGGTGACAACGCCCTCAATGGGCGAGTAGATCGTGGTCTCCATCCGGGTTATCCCTCGCTCTTCTAATTGAGCGATCTGCTCTTCGGTCATATTCCACAGCAGCAGCCGATTTCTCGCCGACGCCACCTGAGCTTCGGCGCCTTCTCGGATATGCGCCACAGGACTGGCCTTGACCCGTTCCAGAGTCTTTTTGGCCAAAAGATACTCTTCCTGGGTCGAGGCCAGATCCGGGCTGTAGAGGGTAAAGAGCGGATCGCCTTTTTCAATGCTTTTTCCGGTATAGTCCGCGCGAAGATCCGTGATCCAGCCTGAGACCCTGAGATTGGTCTGACGGATGCGCCGCTCATCATAGTCCACGGTGCCCACGGCGCGGAGCACGGTTTCCAGCGGCCGCTCCTCGACCACCTCGGTTTTTACCCCGATCAACTGCCGCCGTCCGGGAGAAACCATCACGGCTGCCTGAGCCAGGCCTCCGCTTGCGGCGGACTGATCCCCCATGCCTTCCATGTTGATGCCGCCCTTGTCCATCCCGGCCATCTCGTTCATCCGCCTCTCGGTCTGCGGCATCGGCATAACCTTGTGATTGACGTACCACCCGATCCCAAAGAGGATCAGCGTGATCAGAACACCACTTACAAAAGCCAATATCGTTTTCATTTGCATCGTTTTTCTCCTTTCGACAGCCACCTCTTTAACCATCTCACCTACTAAAACTGCAGTTCCACCCCCGCCGCCTGTTCCAGCTCGGCGATGTTTTGCTCAAACCGCGCGAGGGCGGTGTAGTATTCCAATTGAAGGTTCCGCAGGGTCCGTTCGCTGTCGATCAGATTGAGAAAATCCGCTTTACCGGCCTGATAACCGATGCGGGCGGCTTCCAAGGATTGCTCAGCCTGCGGCAGCACCCCGCTTTGGTAGACTTCAATAAGCTGCTCCGCCGCTTTAATCTTGGCGAAGAGGTCCTGCAGTTGAAACAGCGTCCGATTCTGAACGGCCACATATTCGGCCTTGGCTTGACTCTCTTCAGCAGCCGCCTGACGGACACGGGCATCGTATTTGGCCGAAAAAATCCAGGGCAGACTGATTTTGGCCGTTGCCATCCATTTATTGGCGCCGGTGTGCACATCCCAATACTGAAGCTCCACCATGAAGTCCGGGAGGTAATTCTTTTTAGCCAGGGATTGGGCGCGCTCGTTTTTTTCGATGGTGAAGGCGGCCGCCTTCAATTCCGGCCGTTCCTGAAGCGCCTGCCGCTGAAGATTTTCCAAGGTCAGGGAGAAAGGATGATACGTCACCTCTTCAGGCTTTCCCAGCGGCGTCTGCGGCGGGCGATTGAGCATCGTATTGATCTCGGCCTGTGCCGAAACCTTTTCCTGTTCCAGCCCAAGCAGGCTATTGTGGAGTTTAGAGAGTTCCACCTGGGCCTTGAGGAGATCCTGCTGGGAAACTTGCCCGACGGCATATTTTTGATTCGCAATCTGAATGAATTCTTCCAGCAGCGCCTGGTGCTCCAGGTGGAGGGCGATGGCCTCATGGATCAAGGAAAACTGATAGTAGACCATCTTGAAGCGGGCCGCGACCTCACGGACTTTGGCCTGATAGTCCTGCTCAGCGGCCTCGGCGTCTTTCGTCGCCACTTGTCCTCGTAATGACCGCTTGCCAGGAAAGGGAAAACTCTGACCGATCCCGTACCAGGTCTCGTCCGCATCACCGATATTAAAGTTGGACGGGATCGCCCACTGAGTGATCGTCAGTTGCGGATCTTCCAAAGACCCGGCCTGCGATATCTCCTCTCGGGCGGCCTCCCAGCGTTGCCGGGCCGAGACCAGCTCAGGATTCTTGGCCAGGGCTTCTTGGAGCAACTCCGTAAGCTTAAGAAAATTTCCGGTTTGTGAGAATGCCGCTGGCGACATTCCTACAATGATGACAATGACCACAACAAAATAAACGAGCAGCCGTCCCAAAGAGACGGCCCATGGGGTCAGCTCAAGCATGGACAACTCCTTCTCGATTAAAATGCAGAAAACGTCGTGTCTCGCCAAGCCTGGCGGCGAACAATAGATCCGTCAGGGGAGACTGATTTCAGAGAAGGAGAGTGGAATGGAGAAGAAGAATCGAAACCGAATATAGTGGTCGCGGGGAGTTCTCCGATCGCCCTGCCCAGTGAATCTCAATGGGTGCGACGGTCGTAAGGAGGTTGATGGCTAAAACCGGAATTGAAAAATGTTTTGGGGTGATCTTAAGAGCGTTTAAGGTGGATGCTATGGCTGAAAGCAGGCAGCCGTCCTCGGTCTTATTCTGGGAGGTCATCGCTTCGCATTGAATGAACTGACAGGGCATGGGCGCTTCGTCGTCCATGGGCATATTCACGGGCATATGTGGAGGCGTGGAGGAGCTCATTGCCATCGAACTGGCAGGGGTTATTGAGGACAGACAGGCGTAGGCATTCGTTGAAAAGAAGACAAAAAGTACGCAAAGGATAAAGATGCTTTTGGGCGTTATAGACAACACACGCTTGCTCCGATCGACGGATTTATCATAGACCGCTTCGCAATCCCTGTCAAGAGAGTTACCGTCTCCCACACGAGTCACAGGTGACCCGTCACCTACGTTTGTTTACACACCGAAGTAGATACCCGCGGGCAAGCCCGTGGCTCTTTTCGGGACGCGCTTTGCGCGCGAGAAATTGCATTCCTCACGCCTAAAGACATAGTCCCTTGGCTCGCGTAGCCCGTGGGGATCTACCCAGCGAGCACGGCGAGCGAGAGGGGGGAGGCTCCATCCGGCTTCGCCGGCCTGCACTCTGCGGTTCGGAGCAGACGTGTGGAGGGGGCGACGCGAGCCCCTACAATCGATCACGCCGTTGTTGACAAACTCATTCTGGCTACACTACAATAACCGCGTTTGTACCGACATTGTTCCAACTCGCGATCACGCCTGTTATCTCACCGAATAGGAGCATCCGGAGGTCACCCATGGCTCAACCAACCATTGAATCGGTGTTGAAAGAGCGCCGCGTCTTCAAGCCTCGAGCCGCTTTCAGCCGATGGGCCCACATCAAAAGCCTGAAGGAATACAAAAAGCTCGCCCAGGCCGCCGAGTCCAAACCGGAGGCGTTTTGGGCCAAGATCGCGTCCGAGCTTCATTGGTTTAAAAAATGGAAGAAGGTCCTTCAGTGGGACCCGCCGTTTGCCAAGTGGTTTGTGGGCGGGAAGATCAACATCGCCTACAACTGCATCGATCGTCACCTCCAGACCTGGCGTCGGAACAAGGCCGCGATCATCTGGGAGGGCGAACCCGGGGATACCCGCGTCCTGACCTACCAGGAACTTCACCGCGAGGTCTGCAAATTCGCCAACGTGCTGAAACAGATGGGTGCGAGAACCGGCGACCGGGTCGCGATCTACATGCCGATGATTCCGGAACTGGCGATCGCCATGTTGGCCTGCGCCCGGATCGGGGCCACCCACAGCATTATTTTCGGCGGCTTCTCGGCCGAAGCATTGAAAGACCGGATTAACGACGCCAAGGCCCGATTCCTCGTCACCGCCGACGGCAGCTACCGGAAGGGCGCCATCGTTCCCCTGAAAGAAAACGTGGACAAGGCGCTGACCCAGACCCCCACCATTAAGAAGGTCGTGGTGGTCCGCCGTGTCGGAACAACCGTTCCGATGGAGGTAAATCGCGACCACTGGTGGCACGAAATGATGAAAGAGGCGTCGGCCGTCTGCGAGGCCGAGCCGCTCGACGCGGAACATCCGTTATTCATCCTGTACACCAGCGGCACGACCGGCAAACCCAAAGGCGTGGTCCATTCCACCGGCGGATACCTTGTTCAAACCTACATCAGCAGCAAGTGGGTCTTTGACCTGAAAGACGAGGACACCTACTGGTGCACCGCCGACATCGGCTGGGTCACCGGTCACAGTTACATCGTCTATGGGATCCTCGCCAACGGCGTCACCTCGGTGATGTTTGAGGGCGCCCTGACCCATCCGAGTCCCGACCGTGTCTGGGAGATGGTCGAAAAATATCGCGTGAACGTCTTCTACACCGCCCCGACCGCGATCCGGGCCTTGATGAAACTGGGAAACCAGTGGCCCGAGAAGCACGACTTAAGCAGCCTCCGGCTCCTGGGAACGGTCGGCGAGCCGATCAACCCAGAGGCCTGGATGTGGTACAACACCGTCATCGGAAAAGGCCGCTCTCCCATCGTGGACACCTGGTGGCAGACCGAGACGGGGGCCATTTTGATCACGCCGTTACCCGGTGCAATTCCGACCAAACCCGGCTCGGCCACCCTGCCCTTTCCCGGCATCGTCCCGGAGGTGGTCAACAAGGACGGCACGACGGCCGGACCGGACCAGGGAGGCTATCTCGTGATCAAAAAACCGTGGCCGGCCATGCTCCGAACGATCTATGGGGATCCCGAACGGTATAAAACGGAGTACTGGAAATTCGTCGAAGGCTGTTATTTTACGGGCGACGGCGCACGGCGCGACAAGGACGGCTATTTTTGGGTGATGGGCCGCGTGGACGACGTGATCAACGTCTCGGGCCATCGGCTGGGCACCATGGAGATCGAGAGCGCCCTGGTCAGTCATCCGACCGTGGCCGAGGCGGCCGTGGTCGGTAAACCGGACGATTTAAAGGGAACGGCTATCGCAGCGTTCGTGACGCTGAAGACCGGAAATGCGCCGTCCGATCCCTTAAAAGAAGACCTCCGCAATCACGTCACGAAAGAAATTGGGGCCATCGCCCGGCCGGATGAGATCCGATTTGCCGACAGCCTTCCCAAAACGCGCAGCGGAAAGATCATGCGCCGGCTGCTCCGGGACATTGCCTCGGGGAAGACGACCGTCGGGGATACCACCACGCTGGAAGATTACTCGGTCCTGACCAAGCTGATGCAGGAAGAAGAGTAGGGGTGCACGGCCGTGCGCCCCTACGTCACGATATTGCGCTTCCATGTCCGGTAACCAGTTAAACGGAAAGGTGGCGCTGGTGACGGGCGGCGGACGCGGAATCGGCCGGGCGATCGCGATGCGTCTGGCCGCGGAGGGCGCCGCCGTGGCGATCTGCTCCCGGACGGAGCGGGAACTGAAGGAGACAGTGCGGGAGATCACCCGGCGGAACGGCGAGGCCCGCCTGTCCAGCAGGCAGGCCTCCTACCGGGTCGTGGATCTGGCGTCGGCCGCGGCCATCCGCTCCCTGGTGAGAAATTTGCGGCGCCGTTATTTCAAAATCGATATCCTGGTCAACAACGCCTCGCTGCTTGGGCCGCGTCGGCCCATCGCCGAGTATCCGTTCAAGGACTGGGAAGCGGTATTGAAGGTCAATCTGACCGCCCCGTTCCTGCTCGCGCAAGAGGTCCTTCGTTTGATGATACCGCAAGAGTCTGGCTGCATCCTCAACATCACCTCCAGCGTCGGCCGCCGGGGCCGGGCACAGTGGGGAGGCTACTCCGTTTCCAAATTCGGCCTTGAGGGACTCACGCAGATCCTGGCCGAAGAACTTCGCGAGCATCGGATCCGCGTCCTGGCCTTGAACCCCGGAGGAACCCGGACCGCGATGCGGGCGGCGGCCTATCCCGAAGAGGATCCCGGCCGGCTTCCACCCCCGGACGCGGTCGCCCAGGTCGCCCTCGATCTTCTTCTGCAGGACGACATGGCCTTGAGCGGCCAATCGTTCGATGCGCGATCGTTTATGAAAGCCCCGGCAGAGAGGCCCCCGGCATGAAGGCGGTTGTTTTTCATGAACATGGCGGTCCCGAGAAACTGGTCTACCAGGATATCCCGACGCCGTCGCCCGGAGAGGACGAGGTCCTGATCCGGGTCAAGGCCTGCTCGATCAATCACGTGGACATCTGGGTCCGTCAGGGCATTCCGGCCTACAAGACCGCCATGCCGCATATCTCGGGCTGCGACGTCGCCGGCGTCGTGGAGGCGGTCGGACCCAACGTCACCGGGATCAACCGGGGCGAGAAAGTGCTTGTGGCGCCGGGGTTGAGCTGTTTTCGATGCGCCTACTGCCTTTCGGGGCAGGACAATATGTGCATCGCGTACAAAATCGTGGGCGCCCACACCAACGGAGGGTACGCCGAATACATAGCCGTGCCCGCGATTAATGTTCTCCCGATGCCGATCACCCTCCCCTTCGAAGAGGCCGCCTCCTTCCCGCTGGCCTTTATCACCGCCTGGCATATGCTGATCACGCGGGCCGAACTCAAGGCCGGTCAGGAGGTGCTGGTGCTGGCGGCCGGGAGCGGAATCGGGATTGCGGCGATCCAGATCGCGAAACTGGCCGGGGCCTGGGTGATCGCCGCGGCCGGCCGGGACGACAAACTGGAGAAGGCCAAGACCCTCGGGGCGGACGAGGTGATCAATTACCGACGGGAGGACTTTTCGAACAAGATCCGCGAATTTACCGGCGGCAAAGGCGTCGACGTCGTTTTCGAGCATGTCGGGCCGGAAACCTGGGAGAAGAGTCTCACCTCGCTGGCCAAAAACGGAAAGCTCGTCACCTGCGGCGCGACCTCCGGACCGGAGGCCAAGACGGATCTCCGATACATCTTCTCGCGACAGCTCTCGATCCTCGGCTCCATGATGGGAACACGAAGCGATCTGCTGGAAGTGACCAAGCTGATCGAGATCGGAAAGCTCAAGCCGGTCATCGATTCGGTCTTTCCCTTGAGGGAGGCGCGGAAGGCGCAGGAACGGATGCTGGAGCGGAACAACTTCGGCAAGTTGATCCTCGTTCCCTAGCAGGCGGCTGAAACCACTCCTTTCTTCACTTGCGATGTCCGATTGGATTGAGTATAATGCGGCCCATCGTTGATCTTAGACGGAGGCGGAGAGCGTCATGTCCTTAGCCCATTTGATGAAACGGGAACTGAAGAAGATTTCGCTGGGCACCACGATCCAGGAGGCGGCACGGATCATGGGAATCCAGAAAGTCGGCTCGCTGTTTGTCGAGAAAGACGGTCTTTTGGTTGGGATTCTCACCGAAACCGACATCGTCCGCAAGGCCGCGGCCAAGGGGTGCGATCTCAAGAAAGACACGGTGGAATCGATCATCAGCAAACCGATCATTTCCATCGAGCTCACCCGATCGCCCCAGGATGCCTTTGACCTGATGGGCGAAGTGGGGGTCAGGCATCTGGGAATCACCGAGCGCGGGAAGATCGTGGGAATCCTGTCGGTGCGCGACCTGCTGGTCTATTTTAAGAAGCAGTCCGAGCCGCGCATGGGGATTGATTGACGAAACGTTATTCTTTTCCGGAACGCACCGCCGCTCGTTCGCGTTTCTTGACGGCCTGATGCCGCTTGTTCGCCAGCATCTTTTCCTTTGCGCGGCGTGACCGCCGGCGCTTCTGCCGCCGGATTTTCTCGATGCGCTGACGCTCCGCGCTTAGAGCTCCAAGGCGCTCCCCTTCGATCCGATCCAGCAACAGCCGCCGGGCCAGAAAACGATTCAGCCCTTGCGACCGCGCCTCCTGACATTTGACCGTAATCCCGGTCGGCCGATGGACCAGCATCACGGCGGTCGAGGTTTTGTTCACGTTCTGTCCGCCGGGACCGGAGGAACGGACGAAACTTTCGTCCAGATCTTCCTCACGAATGCCGAGCCGCTGCATCCGTTCGATCAATTGTTTTTGTTTAGGGGCTGAAACGGGAAAGGTCGGCATGCTGGACGTTATTTCTTCCTGACCGTTTTGGCCTTATCGTCCTTGTTCAATTCCTTCGTCGAGGCCATGAGACGTTTGACGTTGACGACGGAGAAGCTCTTGCTGCCCTTGCGTTGAATGATCTCGTGAATAATGCCGGTCTGGGGGGCCGGTTTTGTGAAGATCTGGGTCAGTTCCTCGCTGTCCAGGACCTCCTCCGTGGTGAATTGTATCCCTTTTCTCTTCATCTCGGCCACTTCTTTTTTTATATCGTCCACGGCATAGGCGATGTGGTGCAGCGCGTTTCCGTGCTGCTTCACCCATTCCTTCACCACGCCGCCCTCACCCACGCCCTCGCTGATAAAAACCGAGATGCCCTGGCCGTCCTTGGCTTTGAGCGCCGCGCATCGGGCCTGGGTGTTGTCCTCAAAGTCGATAAAAAACCGATCCGTCACTTCAAAATCCATCACCTCGGTGTAAAACGTCACGGCCTTCTCCAGATCCGCGACGCGGAACGCGATGTGATCGATATGTTTGCCCGCCATCGTCTCACTCCTTCGTTTTGTGTCTTTTCTTACGATACACTATTTTCTCCCGGACCGCCATCCCCCGCCGGTGCAACTCCTTGACAAACGGTCCGGCCGGAACGGCCGTTTCCAGCGGCACAACCCCTTTATCCCGGATCTCGCCTCGAGCCAGCATCGCGGCCACGATCCCGGTCGAGAAGCCGGTCGTCCGCTCCATGGCCGAAAAGCCGGTCGCGGGATCATAATATTCGAGCATATCCAGTGTCAACTCGGCCGGTCGCCGGTTTTTTCGGCCTCGGCAGATCACGCGAAGCACGACCAGGTCGCGATCCTCCGGGAAGGCGATCCGATCCCCGACGACCTTTACGAAAAGATCTCTCGGCGCCACGGACGTCCCTTTGACCGAGACCGGCCGCGACTCCAGCAGTCCGAGATCGCGAAGCAGCTTGATCTTTTCATAATGCCCCGTGTAGCGCACCGTCTTATAGTCATAGGATTGGAGCCGTCCCTCGAACGTCCAGGGGCAGGTCGAGGTCGCCCCGGCCGTCACGAAGGCTTCACACGCGCCCAGCGGCTTGGGAAAACGGATCTCTTCCAGCTCACTGAACGTCTCGATCTGGGTTACCTTGCTGTTCCGAAGGACGTAGGCCTTTCCGAAATAGTTGTTCAGCATTCCCTCCATATTGAAGACGAGAAGGTAACCCAGCGGCGGCCGCGGAATCTGCGGAAGCCCGCCGCAGCGGATCTGAACCGACACGGTTTCATCCAACCGTTCCAGGCCATATACCGCGAGAAGATTATTCATTCCGGGAGCCAGGCCGCAGTCCGGAATGATCGCGATGCCGGCGGCCTTCGCGGCCTCCGACAGCCGTTGCTCTTCGTGGACGGCCTCAATATCGCCGCCCAGATCGCACATCGGGACGGCCGCATCGATCGCGGCCCTGGCCACGAGGGGATTAAAATAGTACGGCACGGCGCTCATCACGGCCGCCGCGCCGCGCAGGACCTTGACCAATTCCGAATGGTTTTGGACCGAGACCGCAACCGCCTCAAGCCGGGGGGTGTTGGAAGAGGGCAGCAGACGACGAAGCCGGTCGACCGATTTTTGGGCAAAGTCCAGATGGGCATCCGCAAGGATGACCCGATCCGCTTCGCCGAAGAGAGCCAGATCATAGGCACAGGCCGTCCCCTGACGTCCGGCACCGAGAATGAGATAGCGATAACCCATCACGCCTGCTCCTCACCGTATCCTGTTTAAGTGTAAGATGGATTTCCGAAGACGTCAAGCCTGAGCAGGCAGCCCTTGGCCTGAGCGCGGGCGCGCTCGGAGCCACCGTAGAGCGTCGGTGACTCATGGTCTGAGAATTTCAGCGATTCACTTCGCGGACGAGATGTCCCAGTTCGGGCAGGATCAGTTTTCCCATGGCCAGCCGGACCGCCGCCTCGGAGCCCGGGATCGAGATCACGACCTTCCCCCGATAGGTCCCCGCGACCGCACGGCTCATCATCGCGGCCGAACCGATTTCCTGATAGCTCAGGGAGCGGAACAGCTCGCCGAAGCCGTCCAGTCTTTTATCCAACAATTTGACAACGGCTTCATGGGTACCGTCCCGTTTTGAAATCCCGGTGCCGCCGTTTAAGATCACGGCTTGAACCTCCGGATGATTCGCAAGAGCATCCAGAAGTTTTTGAATCTCAGCCGGCTCATCTTTAACCAGATGTGAGGATGCGATGCGATGTCCATGATCCGCAAGAAGCTTCCGGATCAACGCGCCGCTCGTGTCCGTATCGGGGGTCCGCGTATCGCTCACCGTCACGATGGCGCAGCTCACGACGGTGGGCGAATGCGCCTTGTGTTCTTTGTGCCCCACTCACGGCCCCCAGACCGCGTCGGGAAGGAGAAGCCTCTTGACCGGTTGCCCTTTGATGATATGTTGCTCCAGGATCTCGGCGACATCGCTGGGCGTGACCTTTTGGTACCAGACGCCGTCCGGATAGACCACGACCGTCGGACCGAAAGCGCAGGGACCCATGCAGGATGATTCCGTCACGATCAGCTTGAAAACCAGATTGAGCCGCGCCATCTCCATCATGAAGCGCATGAAGACCTCTTTTGATCCGTTTCCGCTGCAGGAGCCGCGGGGGTGGTCCGGAGGCCGTGTCTGCGTGCAGACCAGAATGTGGTGTGTCGGTTTGGGCATGATGACTCCTTATTTAGGTTGAGGCGACCTTGACCTGGCCGTCCTCGATCTTGACCGAATACGTCTTGATTTTCATAGAAGGATTCGTGGAGCAGACCCCCGTCTTGACATTATACCGCCAGCTGTGCCAGGGACAGATCACGCTCTCCCCTTCCAGCATCCCTTCGCCCAAGGGTCCTCCCTGGTGAACGCACATATTGTCGATCGCATAAAAGGTCCCGTTTAGATTAAAAAGGGCCACCTCGTTTCCATGGACCTCCACCACGAGTCCTTCGCCGGGGTGAATGTCCTTTGTATCGGCCACCGCCACAAAATCACTCATTGTGCCTTCCCCTCCTCCGTACTTTTGGAACAAAATTCAGAGGGATATTTTATAGGAACAGGATCGGCTATTCAATCAAAAAAGGCCCGAAAGACCGAGTCCAAATTGACAGTTTTTGATTTGACTGATATCTTTTCGTTAGCTGAATGATCCGTTGGGGCCGTTTTCTTGAGAGAATAAGGTGAAAAAATGAGACGGATTTCTCAAGAATGGAGTTTTTGGAGTGGCCTCGCACTATTTCTATGGATGGCTCTCATGCCATGGTTTGTTCAGACCTCGGCGGGCGACTTCGCATCGATTAAGATCGTGAAAACTTCCCCGACCGATGCGGAGGAGATCAACGTTCTCAAGGACCTGGTCATCACCATCCAATTCAATCGAGATATGGATCCGACGATGCAAGAAGATTTCCTGATGGATCAACGCGACGCCACCGATGAACAAGGCAACCCCATTGAGATTCAGGGAGATCTGACTTGGCCGGACGCCAAGACGTTGCAATTCAAACCGAAAACGGTGTTGAAACCTCAATCCTCATACCAAGTCAGCCTTTTTTCGGTGCTAACTAAAGATGGAGAAAGCATGGATCAAGCTCCCTTCCGGCTGGTCTTTACGACCGGCTCGGGACAGTAGGTTGTACGATCAGATAAAAACAGGTTCAATCGCTACAACCCGCAAGGCCCCCTCTCTTGATTTCTCCATAAAAAGCTTATACTATATTATTAACGTCCATGGAGATGACCCTCTTATTAAATACGACCTATGAGCCGCTGCGGGTGGTGCATTGGAAACGGGCCATCACCTTGATGTGGCAGGAGAAGGTGGAGGTCCTGGAGGTTTACGACAAGGAGATCCATGCCGTCTCGATCACGATCAAACTTCCCTCTGTGATCCGTCTGCTGAAGCTGATCCGGATAAAGGACAGTCATCATGCCGTAAAATTTTCCCGTGCCAATATCTTCGCCCGAGACAAACACCGCTGCCAGTATTGCGGCCTGAAGTTCCGAACCGAGGAGCTCACCTTCGACCACGTGATCCCGATTTCCCGCGGCGGCAAAAAGGCCTGGGAAAACATTGTCACGGCCTGTCTGGTCTGTAATAACAAAAAAAGCGGCCGCACTCCGGACGAGGCCCGAATGCGGTTGATCAAACTGCCCATCAAACCCAAATGGAGTCCCACCTTTACCATCACGATCGGGCTCAAGACCTTCCCCGAAAGCTGGCGAGATTATCTCTACTGGAACGTCGAGCTGGATCTTGACCGGATGGAAACCGACGCTTCGATCTAAGACCCCGTCACTCTCGAATCATACGCCCTCTCCCGTCATCAAGCCCCATATCGCAGGATGAAGAGTCTGTGTTATAATAATTTCCCCCACAAGGAGAAGAGACCATGGTCTTGTTGGAGTTCAGCATGTCCCCGCTGGGTAAAGGAGAGAGCGTCGGAAAATATGTCGCCCGTTCCCTGGATATCATCGATCGATCCGGTATTGAGTACCGGCTCAACCCGATGGGAACGGTAATCGAAGGAGACTGGGATCGGGTATTCGGCGTCGTGAAACGATGTTTTGAAACCATGAGAAAAGACTGCAACCGGATCTCGGTCAGCATCAAGGTCGATTATCGGAAGGGCCACCGAGGACGGCTGAGCAGCAAGATGGCCAGCGTCGAAAAACGATTGCAACGAAAATTAAAAACGTAGACGCCTTCCCAGCGAGCAAGGCGAGCCGTTCCTTTATCTACGGATCTGAACAGTCGCGCATGCAGCCGCAGTTCCGGCAGATCAATTTGCAATGGATCGAGACCACCGGATAACCGCATCGATCGCACCGGGGAGAAGACGTTTCATTGAGTTCGTCGGTGTCCATGTTTTGGCGGGGGTTCATGCATTCAAGTATAGCGTCCATGCAAGCCGAAAAGGAAGAATGGAAGAGGAATGAGGGTGGGAGCCATGGCCGAAGAACGTGAAGAAGAACGGAAACAAGCGGTCGAGCTATTTAAAAAAGCATATGAGCTTCAGATGAGCGGGGCGCTGGAGGAGGCCTGCGACCATTATAAGAAATCCATCGCGCTCTATCCTACGGCCGAGGCCTACACGTTTCTGGGCTGGACCTACAGTTTCATGGGGTGGTATGACGACGCCATCCGGGAATGCCACAAGGCCATCGAGATCGACCCGGATTTCGGAAACCCGTATAACGATATCGGGGCCTACCTGATCGAAAAAGGGCAATTGGATGAAGCGATTCCCTGGCTTGAAAAAGCGACGGAGGCTCTCCGATACGAAAGCTACTGCTTTCCTCATCATAATCTCGGACGCATCTGGGAAAAGAAGGGGGAATGGTACCGGGCCATGGAAGAATATCAGAAGGCGCTGAAGGCCAATCCGGACTATGTCCTGGCCGCGAAAGCTTTGGGCCGAATCAAAGGAATGTTAAACTAAGGCGATCCTCTTCCGATGACGAATACAACCGTCCTTGTCACGATCACCGATCTTTTCTTCTTGTCCAAGATCCAAACAGCCTTGGAAAACCAGGGCTGCGCCGTTCGGGTCACCACACAGTCGCAGCAGATCCTTAAGGAAGCGCTTGACCAAAAGCCGTCGCTTCTAATTCTCGACCTCGGTCTGTCGACCGTGGATCCCTTGCTTCTCATTCAAGAACTCCGCCGGATCCCCGATCTTCATAATCTCCCGGTGCTGTGCTACACCAACCATACGCAGGTCCAAAACTGGGAAGAAAAACTAAAAGACAACATGACAAAAGTGGTACCAAACTCTTATATTTCGTCACATACGGACAATTTAGTGGGACTATTAAACCTTTTTAAATAGATAAAAATATATATAGTGGGATTATTATAAAATATCCATTGTAAGAGACATGGCGGTTACCCGATGCCATTTTTAAAAAGTGGTTCATAACTATTATATTTCATAAACTATTAACAATATTGTGGGATAATTAATCCAAATTAACCACAAAAACATTATCTCGGTGGGATTATGACAAAACCTCCTTTATATGAGATGCAGCAGGCATCCGGTGCCGTTTTCAAACCATCGGGTGGGTGGGAGATGGCTCGTTCATACGGGAATCCTGTACTTGAACACCAGAACGTCCGGAAACAGTCCGGCCTGATTGACCAGTCCCACCGCGGAAAACTCCGATTGAAAGAGAAGGACCGTATCGATTTTCTTCATGGAATGGTCACGAACGATATCAAGAAGCTCACACCCGGCAGCGGACTTTACGCCGTCTTCACGAACGATAAGGCCAAGATGCTTTCAGACGCCCGAATTTACTGTTTACCGGATGCGCTCTGGATCGACCTCGAGCCCGAGGTAACGGATAAGATACAAAAACATCTGGATAAATACATACTGGCCTCGGACGTGACGATCGAAAACCTGACGGAGGCCTTCGGACTCCTTTCCATATACGGACCCTCGTCGCACGAGATCATGACCCAAATGATCGGATCCGAACCCTCGCCGAAGGAGCATTCGACGATTACCTTTTCACTGGACGGCATCTCGATTCTCGCGGCGCGAAACGAGATCACGGGCGAGTCGGGTTACGACCTTTATGTTCCGATCAACCGGATCGTCCCGACCTGGAACCGCCTAATCCAGATCGGCGGCCCGTACGGTCTTCGACCGGTCGGACTGGACGCGTTGAACTCGCTCCGGATCGAAGCCGGTATTCCACGGTATGGAATCGATATGGATGAATCGAACTTCCCGATGGAGGCCGGATTGGAAAAGAGGGCGATCAGTTATACGAAGGGCTGCTACATCGGACAGGAAACAATCGCGCGGGCGGACGCTCAGGGCCGGATGAACAAAAGACTGATGGGACTGGAATTGACTTCAAAGTCCGCTCCGACAACCGGGCAGCCGATCCTGGCTCCGCCGGCCTCTTCGGGAACCCCGGAGCGGGTGGTCGGAACGGTCACGAGCGGCATCGAAGCGCCGACGCTCGACAAGGTCATCGCGTTGGGATACCTCCATCGCGATTTCACCGAGCCCGGAAGCGCGGTCGTGATTGAAGGGAAGCCCGCGAAGGTGGTTTCCCTGCCTTTTTACACGCGAGCATACTAAACACAACCCACGCCCCGCTCAGCCTCCTTTATTCCGGAGCCTCTTTAAGCAGCGTGAGCCCCTTCTTGACTCGTTCGATCGCAGGCCCGATCGCTTGTTCTAACTGCATCCTGTTCCGTTTGGCGAGTCGCTTTTGCAGGGTTGAGTACTTTTCCAGAACACCCGCGCCAGGACTTTGCATCCCTCAATATCTTCGAGTGTCGAGCTTTCCGTGGATACGCGTTCTATTTCCTCGGCGACTTCAACCAGTTCTTCGGCGAGTATATCCAATCCTTCCTTTAGTAATAAATCCCCCTTATCACTGCCGCGTCGGCCCTTGGGCCTATCTAATTCCGCTTTGTGCATTGATTTTTCCATTTGTCTTGATGTCACCCCCCGTTGTCCGGCGATCAACTTTCCATCATCTCCAGCCGGGCCTCAAACTCATGCCCGCACTGGATACAGCGCATACAATCGCGCTCCACGGTCGGCCCATCCGCAGAGATGCACATGCCGCCGCAGTCATGGCATCGGGTTAAATGGACCACCTCATCATCCGAGGTCTCATACCGGGTCCCTCGAAGGCAATACACAAATTTCCCTTCGAGTGACCAAAGCTGACCAACATTATCTAGGACCGGCAAGACGATATAATGATGCATCGCATAATCTTGCTGCTGCTTTCGCGTGGCGAGTCCGGCCTGGATCAGTCTGCCGGTTTTCACATCATGGAGGGCATTAGATTTCACGATTACTTTCGTGGGTCCCATTTACACACCCGGGTAATATTATCTTGATATTTAGGAGTCCCTATCCTACACCCCGTTTTCTCCCTATGTCAACAACGACCCCATTTTCCTATTTATTGCACAAAGATCAAACCGTGGGGCTTGGCGTTGCCGGTTTGGCCATGCGGCCATCCGGCCCGGTTGAAGTTGACGCCGGGCAGATGGTCGTTCTCGTCTTTGAAGTTCTGATCCAACTCCAAATGTCCTTCCCTACGCTTGATGAGATAGACGCGGTGATCGCCGCCGGAGCCGGTTCCCGGGAGACCGAAGCCTTGGGTCAGGTCGACAAAATAATCGACCACGGCCAGGCGACTTTCATCCGAGTCCAAAGCCACCACGTGCGGACCGCCATGGGTCATAAAATTGGCTTCCGAATCCAGATTGACTTCGCTCGTGATCTTGGGACAATCGGCGGCGTTGAGATGGTCTCCGCTGCAGGCCAACGGGCCGGGATGCAGCAGCGGCCCGAGGTCAAACGCCACCACGCGACGGGCATTGACGTTGGGGTCAAACCCCTCCTCATCCCCCGGTGCTCGGATCCCGGACAACGGCAGGATCAGGTAGCGATCGTCCCGCGTGATCATGAAGATGCCGGCCCCCGTGCAGCCGCCGAAGTCGTACACCTCGGTGAAGATCGGGTTGGCGACGGTAACGTCGGCTGAATAATAAAGCGTGCCGCCACACATGCTCGCGGTAAACGCCCCTTTGTGATTTTTGCCATGCAGTAAGCCGACTGACATCAGTCCCTCGGGCTCTTCATGGATTACGTTTTTCTCCTTACGCGGCCCGTCCGGTACCTGGACGACCTTCTTTACTTTTCGCTCGGCCAGGTCCCAGATCCGGACGGTGGATCGAAGCGCCTGATGTTGATCCTTTTCCGTGGACGTCGCCAGGCTCACCGGGTCGGCGTAGTCGGACGTGATGATCAGATTCAAGTCCTCCCGGAGGTCGATCCCGTGCGGGTTGGCGAGCAGGCCCGTGTCGGCGCCGGTTCGATAATGAGCCGGACCGCCGGGCAGGGTGGCGTCGTATTCCCTGAGAAACTTCCCGTCGGGCGAGAACTCGACCAGGCCGCCCGGCGTCGTCAAAGCCGGCGGGATCGCGGCGCCCCCCGCGCCCATAAACGTCGCCAGAAGCCGGCCGTTCGGTAGGAGATGAATGTCGTCCGTCCCGGAGAATTTGGACGACGCCGTATACCGGACCACCAGGACCGGCGGCGGGATATGAAGGGGGTCTTCCAAGTCGAACCGGAATATATTTCCGCTGATGAGACTTCCGGCGAAGAGCTGCTTGTCCTGATTCAGCCTCTCACTGATGTGATGCGGTTCGTTCAAGCGGCTGGATGGAAAATCGGCCGGGGTCTTGCCGAATCCCGTAACCGCCAGAAGATGCGCACCCGGAATCGCGGGAACTTGGACGGTATTCACGACCTTGCCATAGGAAGGAGAGCGCTCGTCCGCGTCGATAATCGTCAGAAAGTCCGGGTCGGCGCCGTCTTCGTCACCCGTCCAGACGGCCAGGTATTTTGACGGCGGCTCCGTCATCGCCCCGCGTTTCATCGCGGCGCATCCGGCGGCCAGCGCCGCGCAGAACCAACAAAGCGAAACGAGCCAGATGATCCGTTTCATAGACGGCTCCTTTCAAGGCGGGATATTAAAATGATGACTATCTTACAGGCTGCAACAAGATGAGATTATACCGGCGTCAAACGGTAGTCAATCACTAAATAAGGCGTCCCCCGGAATCAAGACACAGCTTCCATCCCCCATCCCCGCGCGCAGTCTTTGACTGCACTATCACCATTTATTACGAAGGCTTGATCGCAAAACATGACCCTTTCGTGCGGACATCACGCTCCCGATTGGCACGATCCATTCCATCCTTGCTTAAGCCCACGGCGCCGTTCATAATAGGTTCATCCACAAAACAAGCAGGAGGAACCCGTTATGATGCTTTATATCCACAAGGACTGCGGTGAATCCGCGGTAGAGCGGCCGGACGCCGTCATGCCGGAACTTCCCACCGAATTCCCCTTCACCTGCTTAAGCTGCCTCGGGGAAATCGAGGATGAATCGGATCTCACTGTGGTCGAGCTAATGAGCCAGTAGATTGAAGAACCTCGCCTTGGCAGGCGGGGATTCTTCGACCGCCAACCCCGCTCCGCTTCCATCCCCCCTCGCCGCGCGCATTCTTTGACGGCTCTAATGCTCCGCCGTTCTATTGTTCATCCTTACGCTTCTTATCCATGTTCAATAAATTTCACAATCCGCGCTCGGTCACCGAAATTGAGATCGACAAAAACCAAGCCGATCCCGACACCCTCATGCATGTAGAGCACACGGGCTTAGACCTCAATCTGCTGCTCATCGACATCATGAAGTTTAAACCGAAGGGCGATCTGAGTCCCCACAGGGAAAGCTTGCACCGTTTCCAAATACAGCCCGCCGGTACTGATGTCTGAACACCGGAGCATTCCTATCCCAATCACCTCGATCTCTTTGTGGAAAGGGGTCCTCTCGTGTTTGGCTCATGCACTGCAGTGCCGCCGACCCGGAAGCGCGGACCCCGTAGCCGCCTTGGGATCATCGATCCGCTTCCGGATGTTGTTTTTTTAGCGCGTGCTTTCCTGGACGATGTTCGGACCGTCGTCGTCGGCCAGGGCGTTAGCGCCGCCCACTTAGTTACTTGCCCCCCTTGCACTGCGACCCGGGGCAGGCCCAGTCTTTATCATGCTGCACAAGAGTGGAGTACGCTTGCTCGGCGGCGATGGCGAGCAGCTCGCCATCGCCGGTCAGGTTCAGCATCCCTTGCGCTAGTGCCCCTCCAACTAATATTTCCTAAATTGATGGAGGGGGCAGTTTGGTTTTGCATGTTTTTTGTTTCTCCAGTTCAGGTATCGGTAAATCCGCCGACGTCGTGTGCGGTGATCCGGGTCGTCGGAGTTGTTCAGG
>JACQBZ010000067.1 GCA_016194285.1 Nitrospirota bacterium
CAAAAATTATGACACAGGGAGGTCGAAAATCTCAAAGGGCGTGGACTTCAGTACAACGGGCGCTGGGGGCCGGGTTCCATTCCGGCCAGATCGGGATCCATGCCGTCCTCGGTGGGGAGCTCCGTCTCCTTGGCCTTCTTTCGTGCTTCACGGCGCATGATCTTTTCGTTGCGCTTCTCAATCTTCGCGCGCTCACGGGTCCGCTTCGTCGCGGTGGCTTTTGGATGAGCCGCCATATCGGTTCCTCATGGTTTTAATGGAGATCCGCAGTTCTTTTATACTTTATCACACTACCGGATAAAACGCAAACAATCGTCTACAAATAATATTTGAATTCGCTTCCGAATGTGGGAAAGTAGGCCGAGATGAGGGTGATATCAAAATTGGAAAGAATGGATTCTTTGCTTTCTCGTTCCAGAAGATATTCAAAAGCCGCCTGGACACAGCGGGCCGGGCCGACCTTGCCGCCCGTCAGCTTCCGGTAGGTCGCAAGCGCCATCGTGACCTTATAACGGCTCGTCCCGCCTTCGTCCTGAACCGTCACGTCGAAGATCATCGGATCGCCTTCGTCCGTCGGCTTCACGTCAATCATGCCATCCCCCTCCGATCAAACCGTCCCAGACCCATCATCGGATTTTATCTTATCGCGTCTTCTTGTTGGTTTTAGATCGGCGAGTTCGCTTCTGCTCCTCCGGCGGCAGTTCTTCCAGCACCATGAGCAGTTGTTTTTCGACGACGGCCTCGTTGAGTTTCACCGCGATCTCTCTAATGACGCCGTGACCCGGCGCCAGGACGGCGGTCTCGACCTTCATCGCCTCGATGTTCATAATCTCCTCGCCTTCCTTGACGATGTCCCCGGTCTTGAGGATGCGGTCTTTGTCCCCGATCCGCCAGACGTTCCCCATGATGGGGGAGGCGACCTGCCCGGAAACGGTCGGATCGGCAAAGCGCGTCCCGGCCTTCTGGACGGTTTTGTGGGACGGCATTTCGACGGGGAAGACATGCATCGTGCTGTTCACCGAAAGAACAATATGCTTGACCCCGTCGACCTCCTGGCCGATGGAAATCAATTTGATCGTGTTCGGTTTTCCGCGGGTCTCAAAGTTCACCTCGCTTCCGAACGCCTTCAATCCGTCGAACCAGATCCCGGTCGGAAGCACCGTGGTGTTCCCGAAACGGGTCCGGAACCGGATGAAGTCCACCACCGCGCCGGGATGCTGAAGGTAGAGCACCAGTTCCTCCTCGGTGGGATTCCGCTCGATCTTCTTTTGAAGCTCCTCCCGAACCCGCCCGATCTCCTCATCCGATTTCTTGGCCAGCGGAGACTCTTCAAAACGATCCTTTGCGATCTTCTCCCGCCAGCCATCCCCGAAGACGGACTGGTAGACCCAGTCGGCCGGCCAGCCGAACGGCAGCGGCCCGTATTTTCCCAATAGCAAATTCTTCAGATCGTCCGTGGCGCGCGCGTACAGACCCAGCAGGGCCTCTTTTTCCTCCGGCCTGAACGCGTCCAACGACTGCCCGCGCGCGATGAATCGCTCGCAAAGATCGAGGAGATCCTCCACCTGCTTGAGGCCGCCCTCCTTATAGTGATACTGAATGATCCCGGCCCAGGTGGTCCAGGTGATCTGCGAGCCCGGCGTGACGTCGAAATACTCGATGAACCGGTTGCCGTTGCTCATCCCGCGAAGGATATACGGCATCAGCGGAAGGAAACCGCCCTTGGCGGCCTGCTCAAACGAGCTGGGGAATGCGCCCCCGGGCATGCGGTGCTCGGTCACCTTGTATGAGAAGCCTCGGAACTGGGACTCGAATTCCTGATAATGGCCGATAAAGCCGGTGATCGCCTCGGCCGCCTTGTCCACCCCGGGAAGGTCCAGGCGGGTGTCGATCCCCATCTCTTGAAGGAGCGCCTGGACGGCGCGGACCGGCGCATGGCCATAGTAGCGAGTAAACGGGTCGTCCGTCACGTCGAGAATCTTCACCCCGGCTCGCGCCGCGGCCGCCAGGGCCGGAACGGCCAGCCCGTCCGTCGCGTGGCGGTGGTATTGGATCACCAAATCGGGATATTTCTGGAGCAAGGCGTCCGTGAGCTGGGCGATCCGCCCGGGCGATCCCACTCCGGCCATGTCCTTGATGCAGAGGATAACCGACTCGGTTCCACCGCTGATCCTGAGGATCTCATCCGTCACCTTCCGATAATAGGCGTCGGTGCAGTCTTCGGAGACGCTGAAGGAGATCGCGGGCTGAAACAGCTTCCCGCCCTTCATCACCTCCTCCGCAATCGGGATCATGTTGGGAACGTAGTTCAGAAAATCGAAGCAGCGCCAGACGTCCACGTACGGGAGGAAGGCCTTCACGGAAAGACGGATCACGTTGCGGGGATACATCCGGTATCCCCAGAGGTTGGTCGAGCGGACCAGCGTCTGGGTCATCACGTCCGGCATCCGCTCCTTCCAGAGGATCGCCTCCTCAAACGGGTCGATCATGTTCTGAAGAAGGTTTTGGTGAAAGCGGGCCCCGCCGTGGTTTTCGATCGAAAAATACCCGGATCGGTTGTAGAACGGCGCAAGCCGGATCAGGTCATACAGCGTGTGGCGGTTCTTGTAGTCGCTCTGGCCGGTGTCCCGGGGACCGGTGTTGGTGAAATAAACCCGCCGGTCGTTCCGAAGCGCGGCGACATTCTCGCGGGGGCTTTTACTCGGATGGATCGTCATCCCTCTTCTCTATTTGTGTGGGGGCTCGCGTCGCCCCCTCCACCGGCAAAGCCGGATGGAGCCTCCCCTTCCCGCTCGCTTTGCTCGCTGGGTTTCCAGTCTACCGGCAGTAAGGATTTTTTCCGAGCGCCGTGATCTCGGCGATGAATCGGCTGATCTTGAGGATCTCGTCCTCGTCCTCAACATAATCCAGAAGCTCGGCAAGATGTTCGTCGATAAAGTCCGTGTCGAACCGTCCGGAAACGAAATCCGGATGGTCCATGATTTTCTTGAGCAGCGGGATCGTCGTCTTGACACCCCAGATATTGAATTCCGAGAGCGCGCGGCGCATCCGCTCGATCGCGGTCGGCCGGTCTTTTCCCACCGAACAGATCTTGGAGATCAGCGAATCATAGAACGGCGGGATCTCGCACCCTTGAAAAATCCCGCTGTCGGCGCGCACGAACGGCCCGCTGACCTGGCGCAGGTAGGTCACGGTCCCGTACGAGGGCGCGAAATCGTTCTTGGGATCCTCGGCATTGACCCGGCATTGAATGGCATGGCTCGTGATCCGGATCTCCTCCTGACGGAAGCGAAGCGGCGTGCCCACGGCCATCCGGATCATCATCCGAATGATGTCCAGGCCGACGATCATCTCGGTGACGGTGTGCTCCACCTGAATCCGGGGATTCACCTCGATGGCGTAGTAACGCCGATCGGGAGCCACCAGAAATTCCAAGGTGCCGGCCGTGACGTATCCAATCTCCTTGGCGGCCTTCACCACCACATGGCCCATCTCGTTCCGGAGGCGGTCATCCAGCAAAGACGACGGCGCCTCCTCCACCAGCTTCTGGTGCCGGCGCTGGATGGAGCATTCCCGATCGCCGAGATGAATCACGCGGCCGTACGCGTCCGCGATGAATTGGAACTCGATGTGGCGGGCGCCGCGGATGTACTTCTCAACATAGACCTCGCCGCGGCCGAAGAGTTTCTGCGAGATCGAGACGGCCCGCTCCAGCGCGGCCTTGGCCTGATCGGCCGAATCCACCCGGTGCATGCCGCGACCGCCCCCACCCGCCACGGCCTTAATGATGATCGGCCAGCCCACCTCTTTCCCGAACTTGACCATCTGATCGGCCGACGTCACCCTCGGCAGGCCGGGGATGATCTGGACTCCCGCATCCGCCAAGGTCTGCTTGGTCGCGATCTTGTCCCCCATCCGTGCGATCACCTCGGAGCTCGGTCCGATAAAGATCAGACCGGCATCCCGGCAGGCCCGGGCAAACTCGGCATTCTCCGAGAGAAACCCGTATCCGGGAAAAACCGCCTCGCAGCCGGTTCTCCGGGCGGCATCCACCACCTTGGCGATATCCATGTAGCTCAACGCGGCCGGGGAAGGACCGAGATGAACCGCCTCATCCGAAAGCTTCACATGGTAGGATAGCGCGTCGCAATCGGAATAGCCCACCACCGTCCGGATGCCCAGCTCCCAACAGGTTCGGATGGTCCGGCAGGCAATCTCGCCGCGATTCGCGATAAAGAGTTTTCGGATCGTTTTCGGCTGAGATTCAGGCACCCGGTTCAACCTTTCGCAATACGGTGAAGGCAGAGAGGACCACGGTCACGATGCGATCAATCATACCCGTACCGTTCAAGCGCATCTTCGTCAAAGCCGAAGTAATGCGCGATCTCATGGACGACGGTGATCTCGATCTCCCGAATCAGATCCTTCCGATTCGGAAAATTCTCCTCCAGCGGTTTCTGATAAAGAAAGATAATATCGGGCGTGGCACCGGAATCGTCCGCCGTCCGATCGGGAAGGGGAATCCCCTGATAGAGCCCGTAGAGGCCCCCCTCTTCCTCTTCGTCCGCACCCTCTTCCGCCTCGGGTCCCGGCCGATCCTGGATCACCACCGCCACATTTTTCATCGCGGATTGAAACTCGGACGGGATGCGATCCAGCGCTTCCTGAACCAATTTTTCGAAGGATTTTCTATCCATGCGCTGAAGCGATCCGAGGCCGGCGCGGCGGTCCTTATCTCGCGCGCAGGACGCGCGCACCGTGCTTGTCGATCCGGGAAATGGTGATCGTGGAAGAGATCCCGTGCTGCTGGAAGATCTTTTGCATCGCCAGACCGATCTTTTTGGCGTAACTGGTCCGATCCGTCACGGCGAAGACCGACGCGCCCGCGCCGCTGATCGAAGATCCCAAGGCGCCCGCCTTCAGGGCCGCGGCCTTCACGTCCTGAAATCCCGGGATGAGATGGGCCCGGGCCGGCTCGACGATGCCATCCTGGATCGCCAGACCGAACCGCCGTGCGTCTTTCTGGGCCACGGCCGCCACCATCGTCGCCGCAAAGGCCATGTTCGACACCACCAGGTTCAACGGGACCTTGTCCGGAAGCACGGCCCGTGAAATCTTGGTCAGCACGCTGTGATACGGCGTCACGACCACCACGATCAGGTCGGGAATGGTGCCGATCGAAAAGGCCTGGCGCTGGGCCGCATGGCTGACGATGATTCCGCCCAATAGCGAGGCCGCAACGTTGTCGATAAAGTACCCTCCGCTGATGGTGTGCTCGGCCACGCCGCACGGTGGGATCAGCTCGTCGCGATCCAGCTTGTTTCCGAACAGGACATTGACCGCGACGGCCGCGGCCACGGCGCTGGCCGCGCTGCTGCCCAGACCCGTTCCGGGGATGTTCTTCTGAATCGTGAGCTCCACCCCCTGTTTGGCCTTGATCAGTTTGATCACCTCCCGGGCCGCGATCCCGGCCGTATTCCGATCGGCCTCCAGAGGGATGGTGCGGTCCCCCCCTTTGATCTCGCGGATCACGACCTCCCGGCCCCGGCTTTTTTCGGCCGTCACGATGTCGCCCAGACCGGTGATGGCCATTCCCAAAACATCGAATCCCGGACCGATATTCCCGATCGACGCCGGAGCAAAGGCTTTTACGATTTTCATCTTGTCTGCCCGCCCTTCTTCACCGTTAATGACCCGCCACCGTCATTTTTGATATTTTTATCGTGGGCGCCGCGATCGAACTCCGAAGCTCCAGATCGTTCCCGATCATTTCGATATCCATAAAAATCTCTTTCAGGTTTCCCGCGATCGTGATTTCTTCCACGGGATAGGTCAACTCGCCGTTTTCGATCCAAAGTCCCACCGCCCCCCGCGAATAATCCCCGGTGACGTGGTTGACTCCGAATCCGATCGTCTCCACGACATACAGACCCCGCTTCACGGAGCGGAGGATCTCCTCCGGGCTGTGCGTTCCCGGCACCAGGTAGAAATTCGTGTGCGAAACGGACGGGACGTCTCCGACGCTCCGGACCGCATTCCCGGTGGATCGCAATCCCAATTTCCGGGCGGAGTAGCTGTCCAGCAAATAGCTTTCCAGGACCCCTTTCTTGATCACGGTCGTCTTCCGCGTCGGCAAACCCTCCCCGTCGAACGGCCGGGATCCCAGCGCTGAGGGAATCAACCCGTTATCCAGGACCGTCACGGAGGAAGCGGCCACCGGCTGGCCCAGCTTCCCGGCCAGAAACGAGGCCCCTTTATAGACCGCATAACCCGACACGCAGGAGCTGAGGCTGCCGATCAGCTCAGCCGCCGTTTCGGGATCGAAGATCACCGGCACTTCGTCGGTCGCGATCTTCCGCGCCCCCAGTCTCCGAAGCGTCCTCTGTGCGGCCGTGCGGCCGACCGATTCGGGGGAGGCCAGCTCCTTGATCTTCCGCTTGGCCGAGTACCAGTAATCCCGCTGCATCGATCCGTCAACCGTCGCAACCGGTGAAACCGAAAACGAGACATAGCTGACCGGATAACTTCCGATCACGTCATGGGTGTTGGCATACACCACACGCCGACTGGCATGGGAAAGACCCGCCCCTTCGGAATTGGTGATCCGGGCGTCGTATCCCAACGCGGCCGATTCGGCCTGCACGGCGAGATCGATTTTGTCTTCCATCTTCCATTCGTGGAGCGTGTCGTCGTAGAGATCCAGGTCCGGCAAAACGAGAGCCGTCGGCTCCGGGAGACCGGCATGGGGATCTTCGGCCGTGCATCGGGCCAGATAACACGTATCCTCCACCAGTCGGTCAAGGGACTCGACCGAAAAATCGGAGGTCGAACAGACCGCGCTCCGGTTTCCGAAAAACAACCGTAATCCCAACCGTTTCTCGTGGGCGTTGCTCAGTTTGTCGATCGATTTGAGCCGTACCTGAGCGTCGAAGCTGTCGCCTTCCACGATCATGACATCGCCCGCCGTGGCCCCTTTGGATCGAGCCTTCTTCAATACTGCCGCGACAAGATCCTCGTATGGAATCATTCCTTCACTTTCCCAATTATCCCTGTGTTCCACCCACAGTCATACCGTTGATCCTCAGCGTCGGCAGGCCGACGCCCACCGGCACGGACTGCCCGTCCTTTCCGCAGGTGCCGACGCCGGCATCTAATTGAAGGTCGTTGCCGACCATCGTCACGCGCTTTAAAATATCCGGACCGTTTCCGATCAGCGTCGCGCCTTTTACCGGCGCGGTCACCTTTCCGTCCTCAATCCGGTAGGCCTCGCTGGCCGAGAAGACGAACTTGCCGCTGGTGATGTCCACCTGCCCTCCGCCAAAGGAAACGGCGTAAAGGCCGTTCTTGACCGAACGCATGATCTCTTCCGGACGGGACTCCCCCGCGAGCATGAAGGTGTTCGTCATGCGCGGCATCGGAATATGCATGAAACTTTCCCGGCGGCCGTTCCCGGTCGGCGTCATCCCCATCAGCTTCGCGTTCAATCGATCTTGAAGGTAGCCCTTCAATATACCCTTTTCGATCAAGACGGTCCGATGGGTGGGCGTTCCCTCATCGTCGACGTTCAAGGATCCCCGCCGCCCCGGGATCGTTCCGTCATCGACGATCGTGCAGAGCTCGGAGGCGACCTGTTTTCCGATCAAGTCGGTAAAGGCCGACGTCCGTTTTCGGTTGAAATCCCCCTCCAAGCCGTGACCGATCGCCTCGTGCAGAAGGATTCCCGGCCAGCCCGGTCCCAAGACCACGTCCATCATGCCCGCCGGGGCATCGACGGCCGAAAGATTCAGGATGGCCTGACGGGCGGCTTCCTTGGCGTACGCTTCAAAACGGCGGTTCTCCAAGAAAAAAGAATACGCGACGCGACCGCCCCCTCCGTAACTGCCAACCTGCCGGTTTCCGTTCTCTTCCGCAATGCAGGTCACATTAAGACGGGAAAGCGGCTGGATATCGCCCACAATCCGGCCCTCGGACGTGACGACCAGGATCGCCTTGTGCTCGCTGGCAAAGGAGGCCATCACCTTTTTAATCCGCGGATCGTAGCGACGCGCCAGGACATCGATCTGATGCAAGAGATCGATCTTTTCCTGAACCGGAATCTCCGAAACCGGTGTCTGGATCGGATAGAGATCCGGTCGAACGACATCGCTCCGAACCGGCACGGGTTTACCTACCGAGTGATCCGTCGTGATGTATCGGGCCGTTCGCGCGGCCAACTCCAGATTTTTGAGCGTGATCTCGTCCGAGTAGGCATAACCCGTTTTTTCATCGGCCACGGCCCGAACCCCGACGCCCTGGCCGATCGACTTCGCAGCCTTTTTAACCATGCCTTCTTCAAGACTGACCGATTCGTTCGTGCGGTACTCAAAATAAAGATCGGCGTAATCGATCTGTTTTCCCAGCGCTTTTCCGATGGTCTGTTCCAGCTGAATCGTATTCAGATTAAATTTCTTGAGAAAAAACTCCTCGGCCTTCGTGATCTCCTTGGCCACAATGTATCCTTTCTACTGATTTAAGGGATGTTTATACGGTATTATACGGAGAATCTGAGCGAGAATCAATAAGAAATAAACCAGAATGCCGTAAAAAGAGGCAGGCAACTAAATATAACCTATTGTTTTATATAGATAAGTCGACAATTTTAGACCGCCGTTTTCGGTCCGCAAAATCAGCGCGGAAGTCTCCGGATTAATTTCTCTATTTCTTCTTTTAATTCAGGTATTTCAACCATATTATTTCGTATCGCTCCCAGGATCTTTTCCAAACGGGCCTTACGGGTCATTTCTTTGTCCTGTAATACCTTATTATCCAGCTTCCGGTAGGCCTCGGAATGACGTGATTCCAGTTCAGGACGAATGGACTGAATACCCTCATAAATCTGATGAATGGTGGGGTCGATCTTTGAAGCCACCGTAATTGGCGGCCCATTTCTCTTCGATAATAGATGAAGACATGGTTTTCTCCTCACGCTCTATCCATGTTGCTGGCAGCATAACATATAAGGGGCGATTCATGAATTGCCCCTACCTTTATTTTTATCGACCATCAAGAGCCGCTCGACCACCTCGCCCTTGACGATATGACGATCCATAATCTCATCGGCGTCCTCGATCGTCCGAACCGTATACCAGACGCCTTCCGGATAGACCACGACGGACGGACCGTTGGCGCAATGGTCCAGACAACCGGCCTTGTTGGCCCGAACCGTTCCCTTCAGACCTCGCCGCTTGACCTCGGAGGAAAAATGCTCATGAATCTGTTTGGAATTCTTTGCCGAACAACTTCCCCGCGGATCGTCCGGTGTCCGTTCATTTATGCAAACAAAGATATGTTTTTTGAAACCCGGCATCCCGCCTCCATCGGGCGTGATGAATCACGCCCCTACATCTTCCAACAAATCCGTCAGGTGCCGCTCCACCGAACGGGCCAGCGCCTCCAGATTGTATCCCCCTTCCAGACAGGACAGAACCCTTCCATGACAATAGGAACGGGCCCAATCCTGAACCCTCCGGGTCATCTCGCCGAAACCGGCCTCGGTCACGCGCATGTTGGCCAGCGGATCCGCCTGATGAGCATCAAAACCGGCCGAGACCAGAATGAAGTCCGGACGAAACGCATCGACGGCTGGACGAAGCGATTTCTCGAAGACCGAAATGTATTCATCATCCCCTTGGCCCGGTGACAGAGGACAGTTCAGCGTATAGCCTTCGCCCGCGCCGCGGCCGTGCTCGTCCGCCCGCCCGGTTCCGGGATAAAGAGGAAACTGGTGAACACTGAAGTAGAAGACGGCCGGGTCCTCCTCAAAAATATGCTGCGTCCCGTTTCCGTGATGGACATCCCAGTCGATGATCATCACACGGGACACATGATGCCGTACTTGCAGGTATCGGGCCGCGACCGCAATATTGTTAAAAAGGCAGAACCCCATCGCACGATTGGACTCGGCATGATGGCCCGGTGGCCGCACGGCGCAAAATGCATTTGTGAATCGTCCGGACACAATCCCGTCCGCCGCCGCCAACGTTCCCTCCACGGCCAGCAGCGCCGCGCGATAGGATCCGGGAGACACCACCGTATCCGCATCGATTCGAACCAAACCTTTCTCCGGCGAGAGGCGCTGTAGTTGGTCCTGATAACCGGGCCGATGAACCCGTGCGATCCAGTCGGCCAGGTCCGGCCTGGGCGGATCCGGGGAGCAGACCATTAGCTGTTTTATTAGTCCCGTTTCCTCCAACCGACCGATAATCGCTTTCAAGCGGACGGCCGATTCCGGATGATGGGGGCCGGTGTCGTACAAAAGGTAGTCGGGGTGATAGATCAAGGCGGTGCGGTTCATGATCTCATGCTAACATAGGAGGGGCGTTAGAACAAGCTGTGGCTTTGAGCATCTCTCATCCTATCGTCAGCCGTTCGAAACAATAGGATTGCGGAAGATTTCTCGTTCGGCTACAATGGGTCGAACCGTGTCAAGGAAACCTCATGCCGAAGCCGATTCCAGGCCTGGTCTTTCTCCTGATTTTCATCATAACCGGCTGCAGCTCGCGGACGCCGGCCCCTCCACCGCCCCAATTATTTAGCGGGCCGACAAGTTACCCGGTCGGCACCAATCCGACGGCGATTGCCGCGGCCGACGTGAACAATGACGGGAATCTGGACCTGATCACGGCCAACTTCGGCAGCAACGATCTCTCCGTACTGCTCGGCAACGGCGATGGGACCTTTCAGGATCAGAAAATCGTCAAGGTCGGGGTCCAGCCCAAATCCATTGTGGTCGGCCGTTTCGACGCGGACCCCTATCCGGATATCGCCGTGATCCACAACTCCGACGCTTCATTGATAATTCTCTCGGGAGAGGGAAACGGGAATTTTCATCTGACGCAGCGCGAAGATCTTCACAGGACGCCGACCGCCATTGCGTTGGCCGATTTCAATCATGACCAGAAGCTTGATCTTGCGGTCTCGTTGCTGCTGGATCGCGTCCTGATTTTTACCGGCGACGGCCTTGGACGGTTCACGGCCGGCGACACCTTCGATCCCGGCGATAGTCCCACATCCTTGGCCCCGGTCGACCTCAACCATGACGGCATTCCGGATTTATTGATCGCGGACAACGGCGCAATGCAACCCGGGATCGCGGTTTATCGGGGCAGGGGAGATGGCCGTTTTGAAAAGTCGCAATTCTATAAGACGCGTCTCCGGCCTCTCATCGTCAGTGTGGGGGATTATAATGGAGACGGCATCACCGACGTGGTCGTCATCTATAGCTCCCAGAGCACGATGGCCGTTTTTCTCGGCCGTCGCGATGGCACGTTTCAAGACGGGATTGAGTTCGGATCGGAGGGGGGCCCGACCTCCGTGCTCACGGGAGACTACGACCACGACGGCAAACAGGACATCTTGACCACGAATGATCTCACCGGAAAATTCTCGATCTCCTTCGGAAAGGGGGACGGAACGTTTGTTTATCCGCCCGCGATGTACCGGTCCGGCGACGGTCCCTTCGCGGTCGTCACCGGAAAGTTCAACAAGGAAAGCTCAAACGGCCTCGCGATTGCAAACAACGTGAGCAACACGGTATCGATTTTCCTCGCCAAAGAACATCCATCGTCCGGAAAACCGTAGGGGCGAATCTTGTATTCGCCCCTGCACGGGCGATCACAAGGATCGCCCCTACCATCCATCATCCCCGCCGTACCAGCCTGAAGATCATGCTCATACCCGGTTGCAATTGGTTGATCCTGGCAAAACCGGCCGCGGCCTGCATGACATAGAGGGCCTCGGGTTCTTTCGGCCCGTAAGTGGGACAGGGGTCGTCCGCACAGGGCGGGGCCGCCTCCTCGATGTGCAGGATCTTTCGATCGCGGTCCATCCAGAGAATGTCGATAGGGAAATGAGTGTTTTTCGTCCAGATGGGATGGGAGTCTTCGTCGTCGTATATGAGCAGCATGGCGCGGTCGGGAGGAAGCTCCTTGGTGAAAAAAAGCCCGACGACCTGTTTCTCGGGACTCTCGGCCACCTGGGCCAGGATCTGCTTGCCGTTCGGAAGCTCGACCATAAAATAATTGGTGTCCTGGTTGCCCATCATGAAAGGCATGGCGATTCCCATCGCGACAAGAGCGATCACAAGGAGGACTCCCTTTTTAAGGTTTTCCTTATCCATGGCCATGAGTCGTATGATAGGTTTCCATTTGCCAAAAGTCAATCGAGACAAAAAAAGCCCCTCCGTTTCCGGAGGGGCTTTTGTGGAAGAAGACTCCCGGCCTACTTATTTAAAGCGATACGTGGCCGAAAGTTTCGAGGACAGTGTCTCTGGAACACCGGAAAGCGCATAAGTGCCGGTGAACAAAACATCCTGGTTGATCACGGCATCGATCATCAGATTATCCGCGACGGCCCAGCCGAGGCCCGCGCTGACCTTGGCCGCGCCGTCGGAAACAACATCCGCCTTGTCCAGACCACCAGTGATGAGATTACCGCTGCAAATACCTCCACCGGTTGTATCTTTACAATTCGATTTGTTGTAAAGCGGCTTGGATAAACCGATACGTGTCTTAACACTCTTAAAGGTCTGGTGTTCAACCGCAACGTTCACCGGGATGGCCAGCTCAGTAAAAGTGATTTTGCCCCCGCCTTGATTGAACTTTATTTCATCGTTTGCAGCGGCAAGACCGATCCCCACTACTACGAGTGCATCCGGAATCGGCTTGGAGTTCAAGGCCGTATCGATCCTCCAGCCAAGAGTATTGTCCTTAATCTTGGCGGGCGACGCCGAGTCTTTAGTCGAGGCATCGATCGTCAGGATCTGCGCCGTAGTCAATATCTTATAAATGTTTCCCATATTGGCATGGTGCCGGGCAAGAAATGAGAAGCTGGGCCCCGCATCACTTTTAAACGTGTTTCCTCCAAAAGCGTCACCGCATAGGGTGTGGGTTCCCGCCGCATCATCGCACTTGGACGAGGGCAACGTGATGTTCACTGCGCCCTCAAGCATCCCGCCGCCGAAGATCCCGCCGGCTCCGAGATTCCACTCGGTGCTTTGATCCTTGGAGGTAAGGCCACCCACTGTATTTTTCTCGTATTGATCGGCATAGCTCAGGTAAAAGCCCATTGGCAGGGCGCTGTGCAGTCCGTAGAAAAGATCAACACGGTTGTTGACCGGAGGAAACCCGGCACCCATAAAAACCAGAGGACCGGCCAAACCAAAAATACACACTGTCATTAAAACCGGTTCCGGAAATAGCACCGCATTCACCAAAAGCGGTATTGGCGGTACACGGCGACGATGTAAATTCTGTTCCCAGTTCGCCGTAAATGTTATTTTTGTAATTGTGGATCTGTGCGGGGTTGACCCAGATATTAAAGTCGTCCTCGATCTGCCAGTTCGCCACGCCCAGACCGTCCATTCGGGCATTGGTCGAGGGATTGGAGATCACCTGCGCCGAGGCTGTGGAAGCGAAGAGAAGAATGAAAAA
>JACQBZ010000076.1 GCA_016194285.1 Nitrospirota bacterium
GATGGTGTTCCGCAAATCGTCTTCGTTGTACGGCTTGGTGATGTATCGGTAGACGTTTCCCTGGTTGATCGCCTCGATCACGACGTCCATATCGGAATAGGCCGTGATCAGCATGCGGACGGTATCGGGATGCTGCTCCTTTACCTGCTTCAACAGCTCGACGCCACTCAACCGCGGCATCCGCTGATCCGTCAAGATAACGGCGATTTCATTTTCTCGTAGACTGCGCATTGCCTCTTCACCATTCTGAGAGGTATGTACGGTAAAATCCTCTTTGAACTGGAGGCGGAACGTCTCCAATGCAAGTGGTTCGTCATCGACATAGAGAACGGGGTAGCGTCGAAACTCTTCCGGACTCAACAAAGGTCTCATCGCGTATTCCCTTTAATCGCAACGGCTCCAGCAGGATTTGTCGTAGCCGGTCGGTCCGGCAACTGACGTTTCGGCAGTGTGATCACAAACTCGGCACCCTTCCCCTCTTCACTGCTGACCGTGATCTTCCCGCCGTGGTTCTCGATGATCCGGTAACTGACCGAGAGGCCCAGACCGGTGCCTTGGCCGACCTCTTTGGTGGTAAAGAACGGCTCAAAGATCCGCCCAAGATGCTCCTTTCGGATTCCCTTGCCACTGTCGCGGACTGCGATATGAACCCGGTCCCCGTCCTCCCAGGTGCGTATCCAGATGTCGCCCTTTTCCGGAATGGCATGAATCGCGTTTTGAAGCAGGTTCATGAAAACCTGGTTGATCTGCCCGGGAATGATTTCAACCCCCTCTCGAATGCCGTAGTCTCGGTGCACCGTGATCCGACTCATCATCTCGTGCTGGATCAACTTAATCGTGGCCTCCAAACCGTCTTGAATATCGACTCGCTTTGTGTGTTGCTCGTCTTTTCGGGCAAAGGTCTTCAAATCGGTCACGATCCCCTCGGTGCGGTCCAGGCCGAGGTACCGTCGAAGATTAGAGAGGCTGCCCTTCGCGAAACTCACGGGGTTGTTCACCTCATGCGCGATGCCGGCGACGAGCAGACCGAGGGCCGCCATCTTTTCGGAATGGACCAGTTGGGTCTGGGTTTCTTGAAGCATCTTCAGCGTCCGTTCCAACTCTTCGCTGCGGTGTTGGATTTCGCGCTCCAAGCGACGAAGCTGAATCAACGATCGAATTTTTGCCTTGAGCTCCTGCGCATTGAACGGTTTGGTCAGATAGTCATCCGCGCCGTATTCCAGGCCCGAAATCTTTTCGGAGAGCTCGGCCTTGGCGGTGAGCAGTATCACCGGGATATGCTTCGTATGGGGATCGGTTTTAATTTCCCGGCAGACCTGGTAACCGTCCTTCCCCGGCATCATCACATCCGAGATGATGAGATCCGGATGGTGTTGGGTCGCCAGACCAACGCCCTCGATCCCGTCTCGGGCCTGAATGAGTTCAAACTCGTCCTGGAGCTGAAACACGATGAAGCTCCGCATATCGGCATTGTCCTCAATCAAGAGGATTGTATGTTCCGGCGGAGTGGACGGCACGGTTGCCGGAACTTGAACCACAACGGCCTCTTTCAGAACATCGGCGGCTGAATACTCCGCCGCCGTGTGGAGCGCCCGCGTCCAATCTTCTTCCTGCCTTCGCTCGCCTTCGCGGCGCTCCCGCGCACGGCGTCTCGCCGCACGACGATCCTCCGCTGTGCCCTCCAGCTCCGACACTTTCAGGTCCATCGGCAGCGTAACGGTCATCACGGTCCCCTTTCCGGGCTCGCTGTCGGCCCAGATCCGGCCGTTGTGAAGCTCGACCAATTCCTTGGCCAGAGCCAGGCCGATGCCCGTGCCTTCGTGCTTCCGACTGGCCGAGGCGTCCACTTGGGAAAACCGCTCAAAGATCCGCGTGCTGTATTCCTTTGGGAACCCGATGCCGGTGTCGCTGACCGACACCATCACTCGGTCGCCTTGGCCGTCCGTCTCTTTGGAGTGTACCTTCCCACACTGGACGGTTACCGCTCCACCCGGCTCAGTGAATTTGAGGGAGTTGAAGATCAGGTTTAACAGAACCCGCTCGATCTTTTCCCTGTCGCAGACCACCTCCGGCAAGTGATCGCCGTCTTTAAACGATAGCCGAATCTGTTTTTTCTCAGCCAACGGCGATACCGACGCCACGATGCCTTTGATGAATTCGGGAAGATTCACCTGATCCAGGACCAGCGTCATCTTGCCGGCGTCGATCTTGGCCAGGTCCAACAAATTGTTGATCATCTTGAGCAGCCGGAGCGAATTCTGATACATGATCTCCATATGACCCTGTTGCGCCGTGGGCAGCACCCCCATTTCGCCCTTCATCATCGACTCCAGCGGCGCCAGCACCAGCGTCAACGGCGTCCGAAGTTCATGCGAAATATTCGAAAAGAACTGCGTCTTGATCGCGTCCAGCTCTTTGAGCTTCGTATACGCTTTTTCTACCTCCTGCTTACTCTCGGCCAACTCTTTTGTGCGTTCCTCGACTTTGTGCTCCAGTTCCGTGGCCCATTGCTTCAGCTCCAAGGACATCTTGCTGACATCGTCATACAATAGGGAGTTGCTGAACGCAATCGAAGCCTCAACCTTCAAATGAGACAGAAAATCCAAGTCTAGACCGGTGTAAGGTTTAAGATTCTTTTTTTGACCTAGGTTAATCACGCCCAGCAATTTTCTATCGTGGGTTAAAGGGACCACGAGTTTTCCCTGAACATCGTTAAAATACTGTTTCGCATTCTCCTTTACTGCTGAGTAGCGGGGATCGGCTTCGATCAGATCCAATTCGGCAAGCTCATTTGTTCGCTCCAACCATTTTAAAAAACTATTGTGTCGGTCTGCTGAAAATGTTTCGGGCAAGCCAGAGACGTGAAAAGGTTTGAGGCCCTCCGACTTCACGTCAAATAAAATAATCGAGGTGTGTTCAGGATAAAGCACCGATGCGATCGTAGTCTGAAGCTTGTTGACCAATTCATTCAAACCCTTCAGGGCTGCAATCTCATGAATAAAGTCCTGAAGTATTTTTTGTAAGTCATGCTTGCGGCGTTGAAACAGATGGTCGATTCTGGGTTGAACAATACGAAGATAAGGCACCAAGACAATTAATACCGCTGAAAGCAAAATACTAAACTGCCAAGAATTAAGATTAATAATCCAGTCATGGTTTACCCAAATCCCGATTCCCACCGGAACTACGTACATCATAGAAGTTACAAGCCACATCGCGGTTTTATGTATGACGGTCTGAATATCCATCAGATGATAGCGAACGATTGCATAGAAGATAAGAGAAAAACTGGCCATGACAAAGAGGAACCCGAAAGGATAAAAACCAAAACCATAGTTAACAAGGAAATCTGTGGCTGCCGGGATATAAGCTATTGTTCCTAACAGCATATACTTTCTTTGATTATCACTCACCCTACTATTTTTCTTGCTATTTAGTAACCAGATTGAATCAGCTACTATCGCTGTTAAAAGTAAAAGATACAATGAGTGAAGTGGCCCAGCCTTGGGATAGTAACCCCAGCTAGTTATGTAGAACCCATCAACAAGGAGATTGGAGCTCCACAGCAAAATAAGAAATGACCCACTGAGCAAATAAGCAATTACAACAGCCTTAAGTCTCTTCGCCCGGAGGAAACCTTGAATAAAATGATAAAATACAGATGGGATTAAAATAATAGCTGAATACCCCAATCTCACCAGACCAATAACTCCTGCATCTTCAGTTCTGCTAAACAATACTGCCCATGTACATTGCCAAACAGCGGTTAGAATAAAGAGCACCCCAAACGTATAATGTGTCCTTGCCTTAAAGAAAACCAACCCGCCTAAGAAGGCTGCAAGAACCCCCGCAACCGATGGCAATAGATAATAGGTCATCCTAACTCCGTCTTACATGTACTTATCTAAAAATGCCGCCCTAAAACTGTCCGGTACCGGGATCGCACCACCGTCAGGTTTCACAAAAGCTACAATTTGCCGGCCAACTGAAATTTGCTCTTGCGTTTGCACATTAAAGTACAGGAATACTAGCTCTATTCGAAATCTATCTGCGCGTGGAAGAAACACTTGAATCTCCACATCATCATACAACGTAACTTCTTTTAAGAACTTCACAGAAGCAAACATGGTGGAAATCTTTATGCCTGAAAGCAGCAAATCCGGTGGAAGCAGACTGTGCATAAATTCTTCTCTTGCCATGCCTTGCCAATCAAAATAATTTGCAAAATAGACATTTCCTAACAAGTTCGTCTCTTTTAGATAAACCCTTTTCCTGAATGAAAGTAAATTTCCTCCCAAACCATTGGTCATTGAAGAATAAGGTGTAACCGGTGTATCATTCCAGCTCGATACGACCCTCAAAAAATCGTCCATATTCTTCCTGCTCACCACATCACTGTGAGAAAAGTCCATACCAACTCTATAAAGGTTAGCTCCATTGGCTGAAAATAGTCTCGAATCAATTACTATGCCACTCATTTTTAATGGTCCCCACTCTTCACTGCAGGGTAACTGGATCTCTGTCAACTCCCCTGGTCGTCCAGGAATTCTAGATACTATACAAATACCACAGTTGCTGACATCCAAACTGTAAGTAGAAAGAGCACTTTCCTTATTCGAGCACACAATCGGCAGGTGCATTGTTTTCCTCTGGGAAGAACGGCGCTCTTTATTCTCCAACATTGAAATCAGATCTGGGTATTCTCGCTTGACAGCTCTAACAACATCACCAACCGTACGACACTCCGTTATCCAGTCGTCTTGAACAGAAGTGCCTAAAAGAGTTTCAATCTCAAATAAAATTTCAACTACGATTAACGAATCAAGTCCGAGATCCTTCCGAAGGAGAGACGCCTCGTTCACCTCGTCAGTTGGCTTGTTGGCGTATCGCGCTACTATTTCAGTAATCCGTTGCTCTACTGCGTTGCTCATAGAATTATCCTCCGTTACACAGCACTAAAAATGAGCGACGCGTTATTACTACCAAATCCAAATGCGTTTAACATTGCAATCTTCACATTCTTCTTCATAGCTTGACCATATACAATGCCCAAATTACATAATGGATCCACCGTCTCTAAATTGATGGTCGGATGTATAAAACCTGTTTTGATCGTCAATAAACACGTAATACTCGCAATTGCCCCTGCTGCTCCAATTGTATGACCAATAAGAGATTTTGTTGCGCTTATTGGTAGAGCCGAAGCTCGATTACCAAATACCTCTCGTATGGCCTTTGCCTCTACTATATCACCGACTTTTGTAGACGTCGCGTGAGCATTGATATAGTCTACATCTATGGGACAAAGACCCGCATCTTCCAGTGCCAGATACATTGTTCTGGCAGCTTCCTTGCCTTGCGGTTCAGGTATAACCATGTGATAGGCTTCACTCGTCGCTCCATACCCTACAATTTCGCCATAAATACGGGCACGCCTCGCCTCGGCATGCTCCAGCGATTCCAAAATGAGTATTCCTGCTCCTTCACCGATCACAAACCCATCTCTATTTTTATCAAAAGGACGGCTGGCTTTTGATGGCGTTGCATTATGATGGGTGGATAGCGCACGCAGAGAGCAAAAACCGGAAAATATTATAGGAGAAACACATGCCTCTGCCCCGCCGGCCATTACAATATCCGCCATGCCCCAACGAATAAGATTCAAGGCTTGCCCAATAGAGTGGGCGCTGGAAGAGCATGCGGTCGAATTGGTCAGGTTTGGGCCTTTAATCGAAAACCGCATAGAGATTTGGCCTGCCAGGGCATTTGCCATGACCGATGGAATGAGTCTCGGACGGGCCGTGGGCCGAACTCCTGCTGCATAGAACTCTGTGAGTTGCCGTTCACCCATAATCATGCCACCCATCCCTGAACCAATGGACACCCCAATCCTGTTTTTATCCTCTAGCTCTAAATTTAAATCCGAATCCTCTAATGCCATTTTTGCGGCGACTAGACCAAATTGGACGCAACGGTCAAGTCCTTCTATTGAGGCATCATTCAAGTATTTCTTAGCTTCAAAAGCAGTAACTTCAGCTGCAACTTGAGATGGGTACTTCGATGGATCGAAACTCCCTATTCGATGGACACCCGATACACCTTTGATCGCAGCATCCCAAAACGGCTCTTTCCCAAGACCGATCGGCGTAACAAGCCCTAACCCCGTTACAACGACGCGTCGGCGCCCAAGCTGCCGAACACCGTTGGAATGATTCGACACCAATATTTCAACTTGCGTTCCAGTAGAACAATGCACCGAAAACGTATTTGAATCCGAATCGCTTCCATCGTATCCAAGTTCCTTACACAGAGTTTGGACACACATCTCTAAAACTTTGCGTTCCATTTCACTGGGCGATAAGAACGCTGTACCGATTTTCCTGTTGTGACCGTCTCCACCATCATCAAGGCGTACATTGACCACTACAGCTGGCACTTTCATTATAGAGCGGCCCCCACCGAATGAAATTTGGATTGCGACACGAGAGCCAAGAGCTAACATCCGCGGAGACAACAATAAGATCCCATCATTATTCAACTCTATAACGAACCCTTTATCGATGCGCCCATCAAACTCAAATATCACTGGGATATTGGATTGGTATCTAAGACTGCGGCGTCGCTCAATTTCGGTTTGAATATTTTTAGAATTTATAGAAGCGGATGATTCAGGGTGCAAGAATCCATTATAAAAACCCGCTGCTTCCTGAGCAAGGGTATCTGTGGAGACAAGGATGTTCAGCAACGATTTCTCTTGTTTTATAGCGTCCTGTTCAAGTTCCTGAACTGCGGAGGTTAGTATTTTTTGCTCAAACTCACGAATCGCTGAAAATTTGATCCCGATCGCCTGCTGCAGGGATTCCCCATGCTCGGCCAAGCGGCAAAACACAATCTGCCCAGAAACGTTCAGATGACATACATTCTGACCAAAAGAAAATTGGAGGGCTATTGGAGTGCCGGCACTTAGGGAGGTTTCGGTAAAGACTAGGAGACCTTCAGGACTGATATCATGGGTATAGCCGGAAAAAACCTTCTCCTGTACTCGGAAGCGAACTGGAATTCTAAAGGCTTCCCGTTGAAAGCGACGCACCAGAGTGGCGAGACGTCGTTGTTCGGCCGTGTGAATCTTCTCGTTATTGCTACGCCTGAGTATTCGCCGTTGATCAAACTCTACTTGTTTGTGTCCTTTGCGCCGCTCGTAGAATACGGTCGAGCCCACTCTCCAATACCTCCATTGAAATGTATTGTTACGATCAAATTGATACCTTCCTTGCGCTGGGCTGGGATAGAATCGGATAGTGCCGTGCCCTCTGCGTGAGGCGGCGATCCGATCCTCGTCAGAGCATTAGGCCAATCGTGAAGGATAAATCTATAAAACTGGTGGAGGCGGCGGGAGTTGAACCCGCGTCCGAAGAACTTCAGCCCCAGGTGACTACATGCATAGTGGCTGTTTTTGATTCGCCGCTCCTCGGGTACAGCAACAAACCCAAAGAGCCGCTATTCCAGTTTGTCTCATCCCGCGGGCCTGGACCGCCCGCGGAACCAGTCTGCTATCGTGACATCCGGTCTAACCGCACAGACGACAGTCAGATGGACGCGCCGCTATTAAGCAGCGAGGGCCAATTCTGAATTGGCAGTTGCTTGTTTCCACAGGTGTTTAACGAGCCCCTGTGGGACCTCGGCATGCCGCCCGAAACCTCTTGATCCCCGTCGAATCCGGTCGCCCCCCTCCTTATCTTCGTGTTGAATAATTGATGATCTCACTGCCGTTGTTTTTGTTTGAAGGCCTTCTGAATCTCCCGTTCCGCAATCTTACGGCGAAGCGTCTCGCGTTTATCCGCGGTCTTTTTCCCGATTGCCAAGGCCAGCTCTACTTTGGCGCGGCCTTTTTTGAAATAAATCTTCAGCGGAATCAGCGTATAGCCGTGTTGCTGGGTTTTGCCGATCAGCTTGCTGATTTCGTTCCGGTTCAACAACAGCTTCCGCACCCTTAACGGGTCTTGGTTTGCAATATTCCCATGACTGTAAGGGCCGATATGGCAATGATATAAAAAAACCTCGTTGTTCTCGATTCGGGCAAAGCTGTCACGAAGATTCGCCCGGCCTTCCCTTAATGCCTTGACCTCGGTTCCGACCAAAACAATTCCGGCCTCCCACTTTTCTTCAATATGGTAATCATGAAAGGCCTTTGAATTGGTGGCCGCCACCGAATCATTTGCCATGAGACCACGTTGTGAAACCAGGGATTAAACATTGCCGGTTACTCTTATATCACAGAAACAAAAATATTGCAATCCATTGATCGCCCGATGCTTTTTGTCCCGATTGGGCCCATGAACGTGGAGAAAGTTTAAAATATTATTGTATATCAATGGATTGCACAAATATGGAGGGATCTTTATGATCTGATCTTGCTAGGATGAATGAAAGATTAACATTCCCTGGAAACGCCTTTATCCCGGACAAATAGAAAGGCCGGCTCGGCCTTTCTATTTCCGAAATTTGGCCTGATCATTGTGGCACCCGGGAGATCGCTGTCAAGTTGAATCGCCGCGCGGTTTCGGGTAAGATGGAGTCTAATATAAACCGGTTAGCCTTCATGCCTAAAACACCGTCATTCACATCCGCAAGCCAGGTTCTTCAACGTCTCATCGCCCAGTATGGTCTGGAAGGTCCGCTGGCAGAGCACCGTCTCCGGGAACACTGGGCCGAGGTCGTCGGGAACCAGATCGCGGGACATGCCCAGCCGGACAAGATCCGCTTCCGCAAGCTCTATCTGTCCGTGGACAGCCCGGCCTGGATGCAAGAGCTGGCCTTTTTAAGGCCAACCCTCGTTGAAAAGGTGAATGCCGCACTGCATCGGTTCCAGGCCGGCTGTCATATTCAAGAGGTCATTCTACAACTGGGTCCTTCAACCTCAACGGCGCCCCCTGCGATCCCACCGGATAAACGTCGTAAAGAGTAGAGTCGCAGAAACCCGATCTTCCTATGGAAAGCACCGGCTTTGCCCGGCCGCCTGTCACTCGGGCTCAGCTGGGCGCCCGGTTGTGACCGTGGGTTTACCTGTGGCTGTTTTCAACCGGTTTCCGATGCTTTGGATCTTGATCTCGATCACCTTTGGATTCGGATAGCCGTTGGCCAGCGACCGATATTCACGTAACGCTTCTTCTAAACGATCAAGCTCCTCCAGGCAATTGGCTATCCAGAAGCGGACTTCAACCCGTACATCGCTGCGCGGATAGCGCTTGGCCGTTTCCTGATAGGTCGACAGGGCCTCGCTGTACCGCCCTTGAAGGAAATAACTGCTTCCGGTCCGGTAAAGCGCATTGTCGGCCCAATCGCTCTTGGGCGCTTGCTTGAGAAGCTGGTCCCATTCGTTCCGCGCCTGATCGTAATCGCCTTGATCAAAATAGACCTCGCCGATGCGATACTGCACCTCCTCAGCGACAGCCCGATCCTGGGTCCATTCCAACAGTTTCTGGTACTCCGCAATGGTCCGCCGGGGATCGTGATATTTTTTTTCGTAAATCTCGGCCAGCGTCCGCTCGGCTTGCAGAACGAGCGGGCTGTCGGGATGTTCCGTCACGACTTTCTGGAAGGCTTCGACCGCTTTCGGATAATCGTTGAGGTAGAGATATTCGAGCGTCCCGATGGCGTAGTAAGCATCATCCGCGAAAACGCTCTTGGGGTAATCATCGACCAGGCGCTCATACGCCTGCACTGCGCCGAGGTAGTCCCCCGCTTTCCATCGAGCTTCGGCCGTGGCGAGAATCGCCTTGGGCATCTGCTCGCATCCCGTCACCACCGCCAGGAGAGCCACGCCAAGGCTTAACCAACAACGGGGGCCGGTTTTAGGCCGACGGGCCATCGCCCTGTGGGTCCTGTTGCGACGTGGGCTCGTTGGGGGCTTCATCCGCATCGGTTCTCTCGGCCAAGGTCGCTACACCCACCACGCGATCGTTTGGATCCAAGCCGATCAGCCGAACGCCCTGCGTGTTGCGGCCGATTTGGCGGAAGTCCCTGATCTTGAGACGAATGATCTTGCCCTCGGCCGTCATCATCATGATTTCCCCATCCTCCATTACCTGAAGAACAGCCACCGCATTTCCGTTCTTTGGCGTCGTGCGGATGCTGATGATTCCCTTTCCGCCTCGACCCTGGGAACGGTACTCCTTCGGGTCCGTCCGCTTGCCGAACCCGCGCTCGGTCACGGTCAGAATGCTGGCTCCCGTCCCTTTGTCCAAGACCTCCATCCCGATCACTTCGTTATCTTCGGCCAGGGTGATCCCCTTCACGCCCATCGCGGTGCGCCCCATCGGCCGGGCCTGCTTCTCCGGAAACCGGATCACCAATCCTTTTTTCGTGCCGATCAGGACCTCTTTGCCCCCGTCCGTCAGCCGCACCGCGACCAACTTATCTCCTTGTTCAAGGGTTAATGCAATGATGCCGCCCGCTCTCGGATTGCTGTAGGCCTGAAGCGGCGTCTTCTTGATGACCCCCTGCCGAGTCGCCATGACCACATATCGGTCTTCCCGGAATTCTTCGACGGGAAGGATCGCCGTGATTTTTTCCCCCTGGGCTAACTGAAGAAGATTGACGATCGCCTTGCCCTTGGTCGCGCGGCCGGCCTCGGGGATCTGATGGACTTTTTGCCAGTACACCTTTCCGGCGTCCGTGAAAAAGAGAAGGTAGTCGTGCGTTGAGGCCACAAACAGGTGCTCGACAAAGTCCTCTTCGCGGACACCCATCCCGATCTTTCCCTTCCCGCCGCGTCGCTGGCTTCGGTAGATCCCGACCGGGTTGCGTTTGATGTAGCCGGTGTTGGTGATCGTGATCACCATGTCCTCTTCCGCAATCAGATCTTCCAGATCGATCTCTTCCGCCGCGGCCATGATTTCAGTCCGTCGGGCATCCTGGTACTTCTCCCGGACCTCCAGCAATTCATCCTTGATGATTTTTCGAACCAAGGCCTCGCTGCCCAGAATCGATCGGAGGTACTCGATCCGCTTGATCGTCTCTTGATACTCCGTTACCAGCTTTTCCCGTTCGAGTTGGGTCAGCCGTTGGAGTCTCATATCCAGAATCGCCTGGGCCTGGACCTGCGAGAGTCCGAACTGTTGAACGAGTCCGGTCCGGGCCGCCTCGGGCGAGGCCGCGCGCCGGATCAACGTAATCACACGATCCAGATGATCCAGTGCGATCTTCAACCCCTCTAAGATATGCGCCTTCTCTTCCGCTTTTTTTAGTTCGTATTGTGTCCGCCGTACCACCACGTCGCGGCGGTGCCGGACGAAGGCCTGGAGGATCTCGGCCAGATTCAAAACCCGCGGCTGATTCGCGATCAGGGCGAGCATGATCACGCCAAAGGTCGTCTGGAGCTGGGTGTGTTTGTAGAGCTGGTTGAGGATGACGGCGGACACCTCCCCTCGTCGGAGCTCCACGACGATCCGCATCCCGTCCCGGTCCGACTCGTCCCGAACGTCCGAGATGCCATCGATCTTCCTGTCCCGGACCAGCTCCGCGATCTTTTCGATCAACCGGGCCTTGTTCACCTGATACGGCAGTTCCGTGATAATGATCGTCTCTTTTTCGGTCTTGGAGTGAACCTCGATCGTGGCCTTTCCCCGCAACGTCAGGATTCCCCGGCCGGTTTTATAGGCATCCCTGATCCCCTGCGTTCCGCAAATGAACCCGCCGGTTGGGAAGTCCGGTCCCTTGATGATGCGCATCACCTTGTCGAGCCCGACCTCGGGGTTGTCGATCATTAACGTCAGGGCGTCGATGACTTCGGTGAGGTTGTGCGTGGGAATGTTTGTGGCCATTCCCACGGCGATCCCGGACGACCCGTTGATCAGCAGATTGGGGATCTTGGAAGGAAGAACAGTCGGCTCGGTGCGGGATTCGTCATAGTTGGGAACGAAATCGACCGTGTCCTTGTCGATATCGGCCAGCATCTCCTCCGCCAGTTGGGTCAGCCGCGACTCGGTGTAGCGCATCGCCGCCGGCGGGTCCCCGTCGATCGAGCCGAAGTTGCCCTGTCCATCGATCAAGGGATATCGCATGTTGAAGTCCTGGGCCATTCGGACCAGGGTGTCGTAGATTGCGGCATCCCCGTGCGGGTGATAATTTCCCATGATCTCGCCCGTCACCTTGGCCGACTTCCGGTACGGCCGATTGTGGAGCAGACCCATCTCGTGCATGCCGTACAGAATTCGCCGGTGAACCGGCTTCAAGCCATCTCGGACATCGGGGAGCGCCCGGCCCACGATCACGCTCATGGCGTAATCGAGGTACGAGGTCTTCATCTCATCTTCGATGTCCACCACAATTTTTCGGGTTTCGGTCGTCACAGAGCGCCTCTCATATATCCAGGTTTTTCACTTCCAGGGCATGCTTTTCGATAAAGGCTTTTCGCGGCTCGACCTGGTCTCCCATCAGGACCGAAAACATCTCCTCGGCCGCGACAAGATCCTCCAGCTTAACCTGAAGGAGAACGCGTTTCTCAGGATCCATCGTCGTCTCCCAGAGCTGCCCGGGGTTCATCTCGCCCAATCCTTTGAATCGCTGGATCGTCGCGCCGCTCCGGCCAATGGCGAGGAGCTGTTCCACCGCATGCTCCACCGTTAAAACCGATTTCGCTTCCTCGCCTTCGGAGGAAATGAGGTACGGCGGGGCCGCGATTTTCTGGATCTGGTCATAGATCGTTTCGAGCCCTTTATACTCGACCGCCTCCAGGACGGCCTCCACCTGAGCGGACTCCACGCGCCGCTCGATCACTTGCCCCTCCCAGCTCAGCGAACAGGATAAGACGAATCCATCGTCTCGGCGGGCCAGATCGCTTTGCACCCGGATTTTTTTCGCCGTCGACGGAAAGGCTTCTTTCAAAATGCCAAGATAGATCTGCTCAAATTGCTTGAGCGCTTTGGGCGTCTGCCACTCCGTTTTGGGATCCGGGCGAACACTGAGCAGCGCCCGGATGAGTTCCGATGTGGCTCCGCGTTTTTTAAGCTGTTGGAGGTGCTGCCGGTATTTTCCCATTTCGGCAAACAGCTTTTGCCGCCGGTCTCCGGGAACCGTCTTCTTCCCCTTCTCGGTTAAGAGGGTTGCCCGTTCCATTCCCAACTTGAAGAAGTAGTCCTCAAACTCCTTCTCGTTCTGGAGATACCGTTCCTCTTTTCCTTTTTTTACCTTGAAGAGCGGCGGCTGGGCGATATAGAGATACCCTTTCTCTAAGAGCAGGGGCATCTGCCGGAAGAAGAACGTCAGGAGAAGCGTTCGGATATGCGACCCGTCCACGTCGGCATCGCACATGAGAATGATCTTGTGATAACGGGCCCTGAGGATGTCGAAATCCTCCGGTCCGATCCCCGTGCCCAGGGCCGTGATCAAGGTTCGTATTTCGTCGCTCGAGATCATCTTGTCGAAACGGGCCTTCTCAACGTTGAGGATTTTTCCTTTCAAGGGCAGGATCGCCTGATTGCGTCGATCCCGTCCTTGCTTGGCCGATCCACCGGCCGAATCGCCCTCAACAATGAAAAGCTCTGAAAGGGCCGGATCGCGCTCTTGGCAGTCGGCCAGCTTTCCGGGAAGGGAACCGACATCCAACGCATTTTTGCGGCGGATAAGCTCTTTGGCCTTTCGTGCCGCCTCGCGTGCCCGCGCGGCATTGATCGCTTTCTCTGCGATTTTTCGAGCCACACTCGGGTTCTGATCAAAGTAAGCACCGAGCGCTTCATTGACCGCGGCCTCCACGATCCCCTTCACCTCGCTGTTGCCCAGCTTGGCCTTGGTCTGCCCCTCGAATTGCGGCTCCGGTATCTTGACGCTGATCACGGCGGTCAGCCCTTCACGGACATCGTCCCCGGTCAGGGCCTCATCGTCGGCCTTCAAAAGATTGTTGGCCGTGGCGTAATTGTTCACGGTTCGTGTCAGCGCGGCCTTAAATCCCACGAGATGGGTTCCCCCCTCACGGGTATTAATGTTGTTTGCGAACGAAAAGATGTTATCCGAGTAGGAATCATTGTACTGGAGGGCCACCTCCATCAAGACGCCGTTTTTCTCACGGGTGACATAAATCGGTTTGTGGAGGGGATCTTTATTTCCATTCAGGTGCTCTACAAAGGAGATGATGCCCCCCTTGTAAGAAAACTCCTGTCGCTTATCAGTCCGTTCGTCCACCAGGACGATCTGGAGTCCTTTATTGAGGAAAGCCATTTCCCGCAGCCGCTGAGAGAGCGTGTCGAAGCTGAATTCCGTCTCCTCGAAGACCTGGGGATCGGGTTTGAAGGAGACTTTGGTTCCCCGCTTCTTTGTCTTCCCGGTTGATTTCAGCGGCGCCTCGGGCTTGCCGCGTTTGTATCGCTGTTGGAAGACTTGCCCCTCCTGCCAGATCTCCAGCTCCAGCCATTCCGAGAGGGCATTCACGACCGAGATCCCAACGCCGTGAAGGCCGCCCGACACCTTGTAGGCGTCTCGGTCGAACTTCCCGCCGGAGTGAAGAACGGTTAAGACCACCTCGGCCGCCGAGCGCTTTTGGCCCGCGTGCATTCCCGTCGGAATCCCGCGCCCATTATCGACCACCGTACAACTACCGTCGCTGTGCAGGACCACATCGATCCGGTCACAGAAGCCGGCCATCGCCTCGTCCACGCTGTTGTCCACCGCTTCATAGACGAGGTGATGCAGGCCGTCCACGCCGGTGCTGCCGATATACATCGCCGGGCGCTTCCGGACCGCATCCAGTCCTTCCAACACCTTGATCTGCTCTGCATCATATTTTGGGGACGTTTTGGTCTCCATGCTGCTCCTCAAGACAGGGTCACGTCATAACACCAGAAGTTTACGGCCGGGCGCGATCACCGCCGGATCATCCGGCGGTACCACCGGAGATTCAAACCCGCATCGGCATGACCACACACAAGTAATCCGGATCATCCGGTTGACGGATGATGCAAGGACTCAGTGCATCCTTGAACTCCAAGACGGCCTCTTCCGCGTCGATGGCCGCCAGGGCGTCCAAAAGGTACCGGGCATTGAAACCCGTTGTTAATCCTTCCTGGCCGAATTTGGCCGCGATTGTCTCTTTTGCTTCCCCCATGTCCGGATTGCTCGAGGACAATGTAAGGGTATCCGGTTCCAGGGCCAGCTTGATCGCGCTCGTTTTCTCGCGGGAAAGGATGGACACCCGACGAAGCGCGCCCTCGAGCTCGGCCTTATTGACCGCGACCCGTTTCTCGTTTTCTTTGGGAATCACCTGTTGATAATTGGGATAGCTTCCTTCCATGAGCCGCGCAAGCAGCAGCAGGCCTCCCCGCTTGAAGATCATCTGGTTCTTGCTCACCCCGAGTTCCGGTCCCTCTTCATTCTCTTCCAACAGCTTCTTGATTTCCAGCGCGGCCTTCTTCGGGATAATGGCGGTCTGCTCTTGAGGGAGTCCCCTTCCCTTTCCGTCGTCCAGCTGCCTCTCGATCACGGCCAAGCGATGTCCATCGGTTCCGACGAATCGGAGGAACCGCTTTTTGTCTTTTGTATAAAGAGTAACCAATAACCCGTTAAGGATATACCGGGCGTTGTTATCGCCCGCGGCGAAAACGGTTTTGCGGATCAAATCAGAGAGGACCTTCCGGTCCATGGGCATCAGCGGCTCGGATTCGACTGTCGGCATGGCCGGAAATTCCTGGGGGGGCAATCCCAACACCTTAAACTCGCTCTTTCCGGCCTCGATTTCGACGCGGTGTTCATCATTCGAGGTGATTGTAACCGTGCCCTCGGGAAGCTCACGAACGATCTCATACAGCTTCCGAGCCGAAACGGTTACTCCTCCAGGTTGGGACACTTCGGCCTTGTATGTTCCCCGAATCCCGATTTCCAGATCCGTTGCGAATAAAATGACCTGGTCTCCTTTCGCCTCAAACAGCATGTTCGAAAGAATCGGCATGGTATTCCGCTTCTCAACCACACCCTGAACTCGCTGGAATCCGGTTAACAACTCCCCTCGCGAAATCTTAAGCTTCATACCGACCTCCTCGTGCCCTTGCGTAAATTTTTAGGATGACCCTTGTCCTTCTCGCAGCTGTCTCATGATCGAATCCACCAACTGCTTAAAGCTGGCATCGGCTTCCACTCGTTTTTCGATCTGCCGGCAGGCGTGAATAACCGTCGTATGGTCCTTGCCCCCAAAGTGTCGTCCGATTTCGGGAAAGGAAAGGGATGTCAATTCCCGACAGAGGTACATCGTAATCTGCCGGGGCTGCACGATCGTTTTTGTCCTTTTCTTCGACTTCATTTCGGCCAGCTTGAGGTGAAACCGTTCTGCAACCACCCGCTGAATTTCCTCGGCCGTGATGATCTTTTTAACTTGTACCGCATCGCGCAGAATTTTCTTCGCCAAATCGAGTGTTATGGGTTGTCCCGTCAGGGAAGAAAAGGCGCCCACACGGATCAGGGCCCCCTCCAACTCCCTGACATTCCCCCGGATACTCTCGGCCAGGAGATGTGCGACCTCGTCCGGCAGATCAATGCCCTCGGTCTCGCCCTTCTTTCGGAGGATGGCGATGCGGGTCTCGAGATCGGGCACCTGAAGGTCCGCGATCAGGCCCCACTCAAAACGAGATCGCAGCCGCTCTTCAATCGTCGGAATCTCTTTAGGAAAGCGGTCGCTTGATAATACGATCTGTTTGTGTGCCTCGTAAAGGGCGTTGAAGGTGTGGAAAAATTCTTCTTGGGTCCGTTCTTTTCCCGCGATAAACTGGATATCGTCCATTAGGAGGGTGTCAACGCCGCGATATTTATTTCTGAACTCCAACATTTTATCGTACCGAATGGAGTTGATGACCTCATTCGTGAACTGCTCCGAAGAAAGATAGGCGATCCTCGTGCCCGGGCGTTTCTCAAGGATGAAGTTCCCTATGGCGTTCAAGAGGTGCGTCTTTCCTAGTCCAACCCCGCCATACAGGAACAGCGGATTGTACGCCCTAGCCGGGGACTCCGCAACGGCGAGAGAGGCTGCATGGGCGAACTGGTTGCAGGAACCGACCACAAAGCTGCCGAACGTGTATTTGGCGTTGAGATGAACTCCTCGGCGGGATCTCCCTGTTTTTTCCGGTGAGGGGTTTTCGTTTTGTATCTGTTGGCCGTTCTTGATAACCAGGTTGATCCTTAAACCATCGATCTTTGAAATGCGCCCAACCTCGTCCAGAAGCATTTCGTAGTAATGCTCTCTAATCCATTCACAGAAAAACCGGTTCGGTGCGACAAGCGTGATTTCCTTTCCTTCCACGGAATCAATGGAAAGCGGCTTGAACCAGGTGTCATGAATCTGTTTATTGACACGTGCCTCGATCTTTTCGCTGGCCTGCTGCCAGATTTCTTCCGGTCTCATCTATGCCAGGTTTTTAACAGGTTTATCAACAATTGTTGATAATAAAATAAAATCATATAAATCAGTATGTTATAAATATATTTAATGCTTTTAATTTCGTTAAACTAAAAAAACTGCAGGTCTCTGCTGTGGTTTGATCGATTTCCATCTCAAGATAACAAAATCGGATAAACAAAGCAAGTTTTATTCGATCCACGCCCACAGGGAACTGTATTTTGTTTTATCCGGTTCCGTTTTAATCCGCACTTTTAACAAGCACTACTATTACTATTGTTTTATTTAATTTACAATAATTAATTTAAATCCAACCATGACATTACCCAGGTTCGTTTTCGATTGACTCCCCCAATAAACCTGCCTATAATGAATCCTTTTGGTAGCCTTAAGGAGGATCAATGTCCATTACGTATCGGCAACCCAGCAAGAGGAGAAAAAAAAACACTCATGGCTTTTTGAAACGGATGGATTCAAAAGGGGGGCGTCGGGTTCTGTCTCGACGTCGATCCAAGGGAAGAAGAAAGTTAACACCATAGGGTTTCCAGTGAATCGCAGGAGTCGATTGAATAGGAGATCGCAATTTGAGGACATCTACCAACGCGGCGTCACCGTTGATACCGCGTCGTTTAGGCTGGTCTATCGGGAAAACCGTCGTTCCTGTTCAAGGTTTGCTGCGGTTGTCAGCAAGAGGTTTGGATCGGCGGTTCGCCGAAATAAGGCGAAGCGAATAGCCCGGAAAATATTCCATGAATTTCAAAGAAGGCCCCGTCCTCCATGCGATATAATACTGTTTCCGAAGAAAGAAATGCTTGTTCACGGATATCCTCTATTGACCAGCGATTTTGAGCGGGCGATGCGACAACCCCGTCGAGATAAGAAATCTCCATGAGGTACTTGTTTATCGGATTGATAAAATTCTACCAGGGGATAATTTCTCCCTTCTTGCCGAGAGCATGCCGATTCACGCCGACCTGCTCCTGTTATGCAATCGATTCGATACAACGGCATGGAATAACAAAGGGCCTTCTGCTCGCAGTCGTACGACTGATGAAATGCCAGCCGTTTCACCCCGGCGGGTACGACCCCGTCAAATAAGCGCCTAAATGGAAAAGCGGTTCGTCCTCTTTTTGATCCTGTCTTTTGCGATAATGATGGCCTACCCCTATTTCGTTGATAAACTCGGTCTTTTTCCACCGCAACGAACGGGACAAGCGGAAAAGTCTTCAGACGAACGACCCGCCATCCAAAAACCATCCGGTCCCGCAATCGCGGGGACCCATGAAACAGCCCCCGGACCGACGGAGGAACAAACGATCCATGTAAACACCCCGCTTTACCATGCCGTCTTTAGCTCCCGGGGCGGCAACTTGGTTTTGTTTGAACTAAAAAAATACACCGTTTCGGATAGAGAGACGCGGGTCAAGCTGTATCAGGACCTCCCCGACACGACCCCTGCGTTTGCGATCCTGACACCGGATGCCGGGCTGAATAAACGCCTTGACCATGGACTCTACGCCGTCGACGGTCGAGACCTGACGCTCGATGAACAAAACAAGACAGGCGCCTTAACGTTCCGCTACCAAGACCCCGAGACAGGGGCTCGTGTTTCAAAACGGGTCGCCTTCGGGAGCGACACCTATCGGATGGCATTGGACATCGAAACGGAGGCCCTGCCGGACCACTATCTCTTTTCGATGGGCAGCGACTTTGGGATTACCGACTGGGGACAAAAAAGGGGGTTCGTTGGTTTCGTCGGGCCCATCACGGATCTCGGCGGCGAATTGATAAAGGACAATCCTGCCAAAATCGAACGGGAGGTGCGGCACGACGGCCCGATCGCCTGGACGGCGCTGCAGGACAAGTACTTTATCGCCGCCGCGATCCCGACGGCGGCCAGCGCCGCAGTGGTCAGTCGGACATCCGAGACGGTGATTAATACCGCTGTGGAATTCAAGCTCGCGGGGCCTGGTTCCTCCATCAAACATCTCGTCCTTTACGCGGGGCCGAAGGAGCACCAACGCCTGAAGGCCCTCGGGGTGGGTCTCGAAGAGACGGTGGATTTTGGCTGGTTTATTTATGGTAGCTGGGCGATTGTCCGGTGGATTGCCAAGCCGCTTTTCCACATTCTGCAGTTCCTGCACAGCTTCACCGGCAACTATGGAGTGGCGATTATCCTCTTGACCATCGGCGTCCGCATCTTATTCATCCCCCTCACACACAAGAGTTATCGGTCGATGAAAGACATGCAAGCCCTTCAGCCCCAGCTGCAGGCCCTCCAGAAGAAATACAAGGACGATAAGCAGCGCCTCCAGCGCGAGATGATGGAGTTGTATCAGAAAAACAAGGTTAATCCCGTGGGAGGATGTCTCCCCATGATCCTACAAATCCCCGTCTTCGTGGCGCTGTTCAATGTGCTCTACACGACCATCGAAATCCGTCAGGCCCCGTTCATTCTCTGGATTCGCGACCTGTCCGACATGGATCCCTATTATGTTCTTCCGATCATCATGGGTCTAACCATGCTGATCCAGCAGAAGATGCAACCCACAACGATGGATCCCATCCAGGCCAAGATTTTTCTGATGATGCCCATTTTTATGACTTTCTTGTTTGTAAGTTTTCCGTCCGGGTTGGTCCTTTACATGATCACGAATAATGTCTTGACCATTGGCCAACAGTATTTCACAATGAAGTATTTTGAGACGCGGCATGAAAAGGAGTCTGGAAAAAAAGGGCCAGGCAAGGCCCCGGCCACCGGTCGAGAAAAATCGTAGACCCGCTCCCGGAGACACCATTTGCGCGATCGCGACACCCGTGGGCGAAGGAGGGATCGGGGTCATCCGGCTGAGCGGCGGACGGGCCATCGAGATCGCCTCGGAAGTCTTTAAGACGAAAAAGGGATTGACCGTCAAAGACCTTGCCAGCCACACCATCCATCTCGGGGCGGTGCGCGATTCTTGTATCGGAGAGCATCTGGATGAGGTGATGCTCGCGGTCATGCGCGCACCGAAGACCTATACACGCCTGGATACGGTGGAGATTTACAGCCACGGCGGGACGTTCCTCCTTCACCGGATTTTGGACCTTTTAATCCGCCAAGGCGCACGGCTCGCAGAACCGGGAGAATTTACGAAATGGGCTTTTCTGAACGGTCGGATCGATTTAACACAAGCCGAGGCCGTAATGGATCTGATCCGTTCGAAGACAGAAGCCGGCCACCGGGCCGCGCTGGCACAACTGGGCGGGGAGTTGCATCGCCGGATCGCGCATCTACGGGAATCGGCCGTTCAACTTTTGGCCGAGATCGAGGCCGGCATCGATTTTACAGAAGAAGATCTCCGGTTCTTAAACCAGGACCAGATACAATCTCTGCTTGTGGAACTCATTAACCGCACAGAGTCTCTTATCAAAACAGCGGCGAGCGGCAAAGCCTTAAGGGAGGGAATTGCAACGGCGATCGTTGGACCTCCGAATGCCGGGAAATCCAGTTTACTCAATGCGTTGCTTTTGCAAAATCGCGCAATCGTAACCCCGATCCCAGGAACAACTCGTGACATCATTGAGGAGTACCTAAACCTGGACGGAATCCCCCTTCGGATCATGGATACAGCCGGCCTGAGAGACACAGAGGACTTGGTGGAGCGAGAGGGAATTTTACGGACCCGCCATGCGATCGAACAGGCGGATCTGATCCTATTGGTTTTAGACGTAAGTCAAGAACTCGGCCGGGAAGAGTGCCGGTTAATCGAAGAGACGGCGGGAAAAAGAAGGTTAATCGTCTGTACAAAGATCGATCTCCCGTTGGATAATAGTTGGAAACAACCGAATGGTCTTGCGGGGCGAAATAATATCGATATTCCAGTCTATATTTCAGCGAAAACCGGAGAAGGCATTGACAATCTTAGAGAAGTTATCGTAAAAAAGGTCCGTAGCGGCATTGTGACATGCGGAGAGCGCGAAGCGATGATTAATACAAGACATAAGGCATTGTTATTACAGGGACAATGTGCAATTAAAAATGCCGCTCAGTCCTTGGAAGAGGAAGCGCCGCCTGAATTAATCGCCATGGACATTAGGACCGCAATCGATCGACTCGGAGAGATCACCGGGGAAACAACCACCGAGGACCTTCTTGAAAAAATCTTTAAAGATTTTTGCATCGGGAAGTGAAACGGCTCCCGTTACTCTGACATTTAAACCGAAATGTTCCACGTGGAACATTCGCCATGCTGATTCAGACATTTGATCGGTCATACGATGTCATCGTTGTTGGAGGCGGCCATGCGGGGTGTGAAGCGGCGCTTGCGGCCGCTCGCATGGGTCATTCAGTATTACTACTGACCATGGAACTGGATAAAATCGCTCAGATGTCATGCAATCCTGCCATAGGTGGTATTGCCAAGGGACATCTTGTTCGGGAGATCGACGCCCTTGGTGGAGAAATGGCCCGAAACACGGACAGGACCGGTATCCAGTTCCGCATGCTCAATACCCGAAAAGGGCCGGCCGTTCAGGCGGTGCGCGCACAAGCCGATAAAGCCGCTTACCGCCAGGTGATGAAGGCGAGCTTGGGTGAGACGAAAAGACTCGAAATCGATCGAGGAACCGCGGCCAGACTACTGACAAAGGGCCAAAAGGTTTCTGGCATTGTAACGAACAGCGGCGTTCGACTCAAGGCCAAAGCGGTCGTCTTGACAACGGGAACTTTCTTAAGAGGATTGATCCATATAGGAATGACTCACTTTCCGGCCGGCAGAGCGGGCGAGGCGGCGGCCGAAAGCCTGTCAGAGGACCTTCTTGGATTGGGGCTCCAGGTGGGTCGTCTTAAAACAGGAACACCGCCTCGGTTGGACCGCCGGACGATTGATTTCTCCGTCATGATTCCGCAGTATGGCGATGAACCTCCACCGCCTTTCTCCTATTCAACAGAACGCATAGTGACAAAACAGGTTCCATGCCATATCACTTATACGAATAAAGAAACACACAAAATTATCATGGACAACCTCCACCGCTCACCGATGTACAGTGGCGTTATTGAGGGAACAGGGCCGCGATACTGTCCTTCCATTGAAGATAAGGTGGTCCGGTTTTCGGCCCGGGACCGTCATCAACTGTTTATAGAACCTGAAGGCCTTCATTCCGATGAGTTTTATCCAAATGGAATTTCTACGAGCCTCCCCGTGGATGTTCAGGGGGCAATTTTAAAAACGATCCCAGGCCTTCAAAGCGCAGTTATACTGAAGCCTGGCTATGCGGTTGAATATGACTACTTTCCTCCAACCCAATTAAGCCCGACGCTCGAAACCAAGGCCCTGGATGGCCTTTATCATGCAGGCCAAATCAATGGAACATCCGGTTATGAAGAAGCAGCAGCCCAGGGCCTCATGGCCGGGATAAATGCAGCCTTAAAAATCTCAGGTAAGCCATCACTCATTCTAGATCGTTCAGAGGCATATATAGGTGTTTTAATTGATGATCTTGTTACAAAAGGCACACGGGAACCTTATCGGATGTTTACCTCAAGAGCGGAGTATCGCCTGCTGCTTCGCCATGACAATGCGGATACCCGATTAATGGAAAAAGGAAAGCAGCTTGGACTCCTTCCCGATACCGTTTATCGAGCGTTTTTAGACAAGCAATGGAATATCAAAAAAGAGATCGATCGACTGAAAAAGACCCGGGTCAAAGCAGGGATCCTGCAAAAAATCGGCCTTTTGAGTAACGAAGAGACGATAGATCATACTCTGGAGCAACTGCTCAAGCGTCCAGAACAGGATTACGAGATGATCGAGTCGCTTTCCAGCAGTGAAACAGCGCTCTCGGAGGAAATCAAGAAACGGGTAGAGATCGAAATTAAGTATGATGGATACATCCAGAGACAATTAAAGGAAGTGGATCGTTTCAAGAGGATGGAGGACCGCAAAATTCCTAGAGAGTTTGATTATAATGGTGTGATCGGGCTTTCAAAGGAAGTACGGGAAAAACTGGATGCAATTTGCCCTATTTCTGTTGGTCAGGCATCACGGATCTCCGGAATAACTCCTGCTGCGATTTCTCTTATTTTGGTTGCTCTGGAACGTGGTCGTCTGAATCTAAAAATGGGCCGAAAGGAATACCGAAGGAATACGGACGATGCCCCGCCCGAACCGATCTGAGCTTACCGTCCTTCTTGCCGCCGGTGCAAAAGCGCTCGATAGTCCATTATCCGATTTTCAAATCAATCAATTCATGACCTATCTTGAAGATCTAAAAGAATGGAACCGTCTAATCAACCTGACCGCGATCATTGCGGATGAGGAGATCGTCGAAAAACATTTCTTGGACTCCCTTGCCGGATTAAAGGCGATCGAGAAGCGCCCTGGTCAGACACTGTTAGACATCGGAACCGGGGCTGGATTCCCTGGAGTTCCGCTAAAGATCGGTTTCCCTGCGCTGCGACTCAGTCTCATTGAATCCTCCCAGAAAAAGGTGGCTTTTCTTCACCATCTTAAGGGCAAACTAAAGTTGTCCGAGGTCCGTATTTTGAACCAACGCATCGAGAATTTGTTGAATAGTGGCTGCCACTACGATTTGATTGTGACAAGGGCTTTCGCAAAAATTCAGATTGTATTGGAAAGGGCGCTGCCTTTGTTGACGCCGGAAGGGAAATTGATTCTGTATCAGGGGCGCATGCAACCCCAGGTGCCGGTTCATGACATGAAGGGATGGGAAGCCACGGTCCAATATGAGCTCCCATTTTCAAAAATCCGTCGAAGATTAGAAATCTTTAGGCGAGCATTCTAGAACCAGGGTCCGAGTCAGGCCGGTCCATGTTCCACGTGGAACATTCTTAAAACCCCGCCTTCAAGGTTCATATAAACTGTATCGCGGGTTGACCGTAGACTAGAGATGCAAAAAATCCTTTTGTTTTGTTTTCTGTTGTGATAAGATCTGTCAGATTAGCCGAATACTCAAAGGAAATGGGAATCATTATTGCGGTTGCCAATCAAAAGGGAGGGGTCGGAAAGACGACCACGGCCATCAACCTGGCGGCCTCCCTTGCAGTGGCTGAAAAAGAAGTCTTGCTGATCGACGTTGATCCGCAGGGAAACACAACGAGCGGTCTGCAAGTAGATCGGGAAAACCTTTCGGCCAGCCTCTATGACGTCTTAATGGGGCATAAGACGCTCGAGGATGTTGTCCTGAAAACAGAACTGACGGACATGGATCTTGTGCCGGCGCGGGTCGACTTGGTGGGAGCGGAACTGGAATTGGTCCAGATTCCGCATCGAGAATCCCTTTTGAAAAGGGCGATGCAAAATGCGGTTGAGCGGTACGACTATCTCCTCTTGGACTGTCCTCCTTCGCTGGGACTGCTGACGCTTAACGCGCTGACCGCCGCCCATTCCGTCCTGATCCCGGTCCAGTGCGAGTATTATGCCATGGAGGGATTACAGCAACTGTTGCGGACGATCCAGAGGGTTCGGGAAAGTTATAATCCGGAACTGAAAATCGAGGGAATTTTATTCACGATGTTTGACGGCCGCACCAACCTGTCCCAGCAGGTGGTCCGGGAGGTCCGAAATTATTTCAAGCAGCAGGTATTTGAGGTTGTGGTGCCGCGGAACGTGGTCTTGGCGGAAGCACCCAGTCATGGTCGGCCGGTGGTCCTGTATAGCATTGATTCCGCGGGGGCGCAGGCCTATCTGAGTCTTGCGAAGGAAGTGATGGCCCATGCAGAAAAAAGCGCTCGGTAGAGGACTGGATGCCCTGTTTGATCGGGCCCTCCCGGAGGGAGGGGCCGCCGCGGCTTCCTCCGGTCGATTCCTCGACCTGGACATCCGGAAAATAATACCTAATAGGTATCAACCCCGGAAGACCTTCCGGGAGCAGGACCTTCAAGAATTGGCCGCCTCCGTGAGAGAGCGGGGGATTCTGCAACCCGTCCTCGTCCGAACGGCGGAAGACGGTCGGTATGAGCTGATTGCTGGCGAGCGTCGTTGGCGCGCGGCCAAGCTGGCCGGCCTGGAAAAAATCCCCGCGGTGCTTCAAGAGGCCTCCGACCCCGACGCCGTCGAGTTGGCTTTGATTGAAAACCTTCAACGGCAAGATCTCAATCCGATCGAAACCGCAAAGGCCTATCGCCGCCTCATCGACGAGTTTCGCTTGACGCAGGAGGAGGTGGCCAAGCGGGTCGGGAAGGAGCGGTCCTCGGTCACCAACGCGCTGCGTTTGTTGAATCTCCCTTCCGAAATACAGGAGGCCGTTGCCTCGGACCGGCTGTCCGTAGGTCATGCGAAGGTCCTCTTATCCCTGGCCGGACTTCAGGCCCAACTCCGGATGGCCCGGCGGATCCTGCGAAAGGGCCTCTCGGTGCGCGCCGCCGAGATCGCCGCCAAGCGAGCGCCCGCGAGGATTCGAAACGGATCGGCCGGGATCCAAAATTCGCTCACCGAAGCGGAAGAACGGCTGATGCGATACCTCGGCACGCGGGTTCGGATCACCATGCTAAACGGAGGGGGACAGGTCGCGATCCGCTATCATAATCCGCCGGATCTGGACCGCTTACTGGAACTCATTTTAAAATAGCCGAAAGAGCTGCCTGACGAGACGATAGATACTCAGCGAGCAAGGCGAGCGAGAGGGGGAAGGCTCCAAAGGCTTTGACGGTGGAGGAAGCGAGGATCAGGCTTAGCCTGTCCGAGCGCGGGGCGTGGGGGCATCGGAGGAGTGAAGCCCGCACGGGCCCCCACATTCAATAGTCGGCGACGCGAGCCCCTATGATAGATAAGGAGGACGAAGATGCTGCGCAGGGATGATAAAGACCGCAAGGACGGGGTCGGGGACGAGATCATCGCCTTTTTGGGGAAGGGCACCGAGTTCAAGGGCATGATCACCTATAACGGCACGATACGGATCGACGGCCACGTCGAAGGAGAGATCGTCACCGAGGGAACGCTGGTCGTGGGCGAGGGCGCCGTCATCCACGCGGAGATCAGCGCCGGCACGGTCATCAACGGCGGCAAGATCACAGGCAACGTCACCGCCCTGGAAAAAATCCAGCTCCTGCCGACGGCCATCTTGGATGGGTCCGTCAAGACGCCGGTGCTCATCATTGAAGAGGGCGTGCGGTTTAACGGCAATTGTCAGATGAGCGGAGCGGCAACGGCTGTGCGAAAGGGAATGGAAGGATCGGAACGGGTCCATGGGCAGGAAGCGGTGCAAGAGGCGCGCTGAAGGGCGTCATGGCCGGGAATCACTATGAGTCGGACAGGAAACAAGACGATTGTGGTTGGCATGAGCGGCGGGGTGGACAGTTGCGCCACCGCCCTGATCTTGAAAGAGCAGGGTCACCGCGTGATCGGTGTGACGCTCAAAGTCTGGAAGGAAGAGGAGAAGGCGGATAAGCGATGGCAGGACCGGTCCTGCTGTAAAGTGGGGGTGGCCCGCTACGTTGCCCAACGACTCGGGATTGAACACCACGTCGTTGACGTGCAACCGGAGTTTCGACGGTCCGTGATTGATGATTTTGTGGAGGGATACCTCGGCGGGCAGACGCCGAACCCCTGCGTGCGATGCAATGAGAGAATCAAGTTCGGTCGACTGTTCGAGATCGCCAAAGGGTTCGGGGCGGAGTGTCTGGCGACCGGGCATTACGTGCGGCTGGTGAAGAACGAGGGGATAGGCCGGTACGTTTTAAGACGTGCGGTCGATGAACAAAAAGACCAGAGTTACTTCCTCTACCGGCTCCGGCCGGAGATCCTACCCCACTTGCTCTTCCCGCTGGGGTCCATGCGCAAATCCGAGGTATGGCGGCGGGTCGAATCCCTGGACCTTCCGCCCGACGAGATGCACGAGAGCCAGGAAATCTGTTTTGTCACTCAACAGGATTATCGTCAGTTTCTGAAGATTCAAGCGCCTCAGGCCGCCCGTCCAGGACCGATCGTGACGACACAGGGAGAGGTGGTCGGAGAGCACCCGGGTGTCGCCTTCTACACCATCGGGCAGCGGCGGGGATTGGGCGTTTCGGCCCCGGATCGTTTGTATGTGGTCGACATTCGACCCGATGAGAACACCATCGTAGTGGGGGAAGAAACCGAGCTGTTCTGCGATGAACTTCTCGCGGGCGACTTGAACCTTTTTATTGAGCGGCCGCTCCGACAACCGCTGGATGTCGACGTGAAGATACGGTACCGAAATACGTCGGCCCCGGCCCGGATTGAGCCGCTGGATCAAGAGACCGTCCGTGTTCAGCTCCGGATCCCTCAGCGGGCCGTGACCCCCGGACAATCGGTGGTTTTCTACCGGGACGATGAACTGGTGGGCGGAGGCATCATCCAGAGTACGTCGCGAAGAGGATCATCGGCGATTCTTTCCCCCTCCGAAACCGGAAATCGGCTGCTTGACAATACAGCGGCCCTATGTTAGGGTAGCACGTTTTTGTCGAGGAATCACGGTCCCGGACTTGGTTTTAAGCCATGAACATCGGAACAGCACGGCGATATGCGAAAGCACTTTTCGAATTGGCCCAGCAGGAAAAACAGCTGGCGCCGATCCGTGAGCGGCTCGGACAGATCGATCAGATGATCCACGCCCAGACTGAACTGCGGGATCTTTGCCGGAACCCTCGCTATCACCCAGAAGAGAAAAAGCGGATATTGGCATCGCTGGCCGATCGAATCGGGAGCCCGCCACTCCTGAAGCGCTTCATCGATCTCCTGGTCCAGAAAAACCGACTCCGGCAGTTGCCCGAGATCACAAAAGTCTTCGGGATCCTGGTGGACGAGGCGCAAGGGGTGGAACATGTTCGGGTGCGAGTGGCGCGGTCCTTGTCCAAAGAACAGGAGTCGCAGTTGAAGCGACAATTGGAGACCCTGATACGGCGCGATGTGGACCTCGTCGTGGATACGGACCCCTCTTTGATCGGGGGAATGGTTGTCTACGCGGGAAGCCGTGTTTATGATGGAAGCGTGAAAGGGCAGCTTCAAGGGCTACGGCGTGAATTGGTAAAGTAAGACCGGGAGCAATAGCGATGCAAATGCGTGCGGAAGAAATCAGCGAGATCATCAAAAAGCAGATTAAGGATTTTCAGAAAGGCGTCGACATCCAGGAGGTCGGGACGGTTCTCCAGGTCGGCGATAACATCGCGAAGATTTACGGACTGGAAAAGGCGATGGCCGGAGAGCTGCTGGAATTCCCCGGCGCCGTTTACGGGATCGTCCTGAATCTGGAAGAGGACAATGTCGGCGCGGTTCTCCTGGGGTCGGATGTCGGGATCAAGGAAGGGGATTTGGTCAAGCGGACCGGCCGGATCGCCGAGGTTCCGGTGGGCGAGGCCCTCATCGGGCGCGTCGTCGATGCGATCGGCCAGGCCATTGACGGCAAAGGGCCCGTCCAGTCCAAGGAGTTCAGGCGGGTCGAGGTGATCGCTCCCGGCGTGGTCGAGCGTCAGCCCGTGCGCGAACCGCTTCAGACCGGGCTCAAGGCAATCGACGCGATGATCCCCATCGGGCGCGGCCAGCGCGAGCTGATTATCGGAGACCGGCAAACCGGAAAAACCGCGATTGCGGTCGACACGATCATCAATCAAAAAGGCCAGAACGTGATCTGCATCTATGTCGCGGTTGGGCAGAAGCGCTCGACCGTGGCCCGGGTGATCAAGACGCTGGAGGACGCCGGCGCGATGGAGTACAGCATCGTCGTTTCGGCCACCGCTTCGGAGCCGGCTTCCTTGCAGTTTTTGGCGCCGTATGCCGGCTGCGCGATCGGAGAATATTTCCGCGACAACGGGCGCCATGCGCTGGTGATCTATGACGATCTTTCCAAGCACGCGGCCGCTTACCGGCAGCTGTCGCTCCTCCTTCGACGCCCGCCGGGTCGGGAAGCCTATCCCGGGGATGTCTTCTACCTTCATTCACGACTCCTGGAGCGTGCGGCCAAGCTCAGCGATGCGCTGGGCGGCGGCTCGCTCACGGCACTGCCGATCATCGAAACCCAGGCCGGAGACGTCTCGGCCTACATTCCGACGAATGTCATCTCGATTACGGATGGACAGATCTATCTTGGAGCGGATCTGTTTTATTCCGGCGTCCGACCGGCGATCAGCGTCGGCCTTTCGGTTTCCCGCGTGGGAGGGTCGGCTCAAATCAAGGCCATGAAGCAGGTGGCCGGTACCCTGCGGCTGGATCTGGCCCAGTATCGCGAGATGGCGGCTTTTGCCCAGTTCGGATCCGAGTTGGACAAGACCACCCAGGCCATGTTGGCCCGAGGCGCCCGGATGGTCGAGTTGTTGAAGCAGGACCAGTATCAACCGCTGCCGGTGGAGGCCCAGATCCTCTCGATCTTTGCCGGGATTAACGGGTATGTCGACGATCTCCCGGTCGAGCACGTACGCCGATTCGAGCAGGAGTTGGTCAAGTATTTTGATCAAGAGGGAGCGGATCTTAAAAAAGAAGTGGCCGCAAAGAAAACCTTGGACAAGGATCTCACCGATAAAGTCAAGAAAGCGCTGGACCAGTTGAAGCAGGAATTCGTCAAGAAACTTTCGGTCTAGCCCCCTGGATGCCGAACGCCCATGCCCAGTCTTCAGCATATCCGACGAAAGATTAGTTCGGTTAAGAGTACCCAGAAGATCACGAAGGCCATGAAGATGGTCGCCGCGGCCAAGTTCAAGCGGGCGCAGGACCGCATCCTCTCGGCCCGGCCGTACGCACAGAAAATGGCCGCGGTTCTGAAGGGCTTAAGCCAGGGGGGCAACCGCGATCTGCATCCCTTGCTCCGACGTCGAACCGCCCGAAAAGTCGAGCTGCTCGTCATCACGGCCGACCGCGGGCTTTGCGGTGCGTTCAACGCCAATATTCTCCGGCGGGCGCAGGAGTTCATTCGGGAGAAGCGCGCGGCGGGCTTCGAGGTCGGCATCTCGGTCGTCGGCCGAAAGGCCCGGGATTTCTTCCGGAGGAGGGGGATCGTCCCGCGACAAACCTGGGTTCAGATCTTTGATCGCTTGAGTTATGCGCACGGAACCGAAATCGGGAAAGACATCGTTGCCCAATATACGGACGGGACATTCGATGAGCTGCACCTTTTGTACAACGAGTTTAAATCGGTGATGCAGCAGCGGGTCGCGATCGAAAAGCTGCTCCCGATCGAGCCGCCGGAGACGGCCGAAGCCGTAGGGGGGGACTATCTGTACGAGCCCGATGAGACGGCGGTGCTGGAGCGGCTGTTGCCTAAATATATTGAAGTGCAGGTCTTCCGCGCCCTGCTGGAGTCGGCGGCCGGGGAGCTGGGCGCACGGATGACGGCGATGGACTCCGCTTCTCGGAATGCCGGAGAATTGATTCGTAAAATGACGCTGGTCTACAATAAAACGCGCCAGGCCGTGATTACAAAGGAGTTGATGGATATTGTGGGCGGGGCCGAGGCGATGCGGGGAAGTTAATTAATGTTGTGATGTAGGGGCGAACGGCCGCTCGCCCGTACGACCGTAAAGTCTTAACGGAGGTCAATCGTGAATAAAGGAAAAGTGGTTCAGATCATCGGTCCGGTGGTGGACGTCGAATTTCCGCCGGGGAAGCTGCCGGCGATTTATAACGCGCTTCGCGTGGAGCGGGAGGCGGATGAGAAAAACCGGCTACCGCAGATTCGGCTGACGCTCGAGACGGCCCAGCATCTGGGCGAGAACCGCGTGCGGGGCGTGGCGATGTCAACGACAGACGGCCTGGTCCGCGGGATGGAGGTCGTGGATACCGGTGCGCCCATCACGGTGCCGGTCGGACCCGAAACCCTCGGGCGGATGGTCAACGTTCTCGGCGATCCGGTCGATCATCAAGGGGCGGTGCAGGCCAAAAAGCATTACCCGATTCATCGTCCGGCGCCCTCGCTGGTGGATCAGGAGACCCGGACGGAAGTGTTTGAGACCGGGATCAAGGTGATCGATCTGCTGGAGCCCTATTCCCGTGGCGGAAAGGTCGGCCTGTTCGGCGGTGCCGGCGTCGGAAAAACCGTGATCATCATGGAGTTGATCAACAACATCGCGACACAACACGGCGGCTATTCCGTCTTCGCCGGTGTGGGCGAGCGGACGCGCGAGGGAAACGACCTGTGGCTTGAGATGAAGGAGTCCGGCGTGATCAGCAAGACGGCGCTGGTGTACGGCCAGATGAACGAGCCGCCCGGGGCAAGGCTTCGCGTAGGTCTCACCGGCCTGACGGTCGCGGAATACTTCCGCGACGAAGAGGGGCAGGACGTGCTCTTGTTCATCGACAACATCTTCCGGTTTACCCAAGCGGGCTCCGAGGTCTCGGCCCTGCTGGGCCGAATGCCCTCCGCCGTGGGCTATCAACCAACGCTGGCGACCGAGATGGGCGCGTTGCAGGAACGGATCACCTCGACGAAGAAGGGCTCGATCACTTCGGTCCAGGCAATCTACGTTCCGGCCGATGATCTGACCGACCCGGCCCCGGCGACGGCCTTCGCCCATCTGGACGCGACGACCGTGCTTTCAAGACAGCTGGCCGAGCTGGGAATCTATCCGGCTGTCGACCCGCTGGATTCCACCTCGCGGATCCTCGATCCAAAGATCGTCGGCGAAGAGCATTACGCGGTGGCCCGCCAAGTCCAGGCGACGCTTCAACGCTATAAGGAGTTGCAAGACATCATCGCCATCCTGGGCATGGACGAGCTGTCCGATGACGACAAGCTGACCGTCGCCCGCGCGCGGAAGATTCAGCGTTTCTTGTCCCAGCCGTTTCACGTGGCCGAGGCCTTTACCGGAGCGCCCGGGAAATACGTGAAGCTCAAAGACACGGTTAAGAGCTTTAAGGAAATCGTCGAAGGAAAATATGACGATCTTCCGGAGCAGGCCTTCTATATGGTCGGGCCGATCGAGGAAGTGGTCGAGAAGGCCAAGAAACTGACCGGAAAGGCATAAACCCAAATGGCCGGCAAGATACATCTGGATCTGGTGACGCCCGAACGGTTGTTGATCAGCGAAGACGTGGATGAAGTGATCGCGCCCGGATCGGAGGGCGAGTTTGGGGTGCTGCCCGGCCATTGCCGTTTCCTTACGACGCTCCGGATCGGCGAGCTCCGCTATCGCAAGGGCGAGGCATGGAAGCGGCTGTCCGTGAGTTGGGGTTATGCTCAGGTGGAACCTAAACGCATCACCGTATTGGCCGAGATCGCGGAGCGGGCCGAGGAGATCGATCTGGCCCGCGCCGAGGCCGCAGCCAAATCGGCCGAGCAGGAGATGGCCGCGGCCAAGAAGCGCGAAGAACTCGAAGCCGCGCGGCAGCGTCTTGAGAAGGCGCTACTTCGGCTCAAGGTCGGAAAGAAACGATAGCAGCCTGAATCGTCTGGCCTGATCTTCCGCCGGTCTGAGCCGCGGCCTCCGAGAAAGCCACTCAACGAGGCCCCGACCCTCGACCCGGTTTCCGGAGGCACCTGTTATGATCACGCGCTCTCCTTCCGAAAATCGAACATCATACAATTGCGAAATCCACCACCGCCGATCCGTTCGGCTGAAGGCGCATGATTATTCGCAGCCCGGAGCGTATTTTGTAACCATCTGTACGCAAAACCGTGAATGCGTGTTCGGGAAAATCCTCAACACCGAAATGATATTGAATGACGCGGGACGGATGGTGCAGGGCGTGTGGGATGAATTGCCCGTTCATTATCCGGGTGTCCAGATCGATTCATTTGTCATCATGCCGAACCATATCCACGGGATCATTGTATTAACCGGGTCAACGCCACATATAAGACATTCTATGTCAAGCTCCCCTGGCGAAATAGGCCTGAGAGGTTCTGGTTTTGATTATGACAGTGTCATCGCCCAAATCACCTTGTGGTTTTTGAGTTGTTGAATATGACGTGCTTCGTTATAGACGTCACCA